>DASZZA010000350.1:0-3997 GCA_035545135.1 Lacipirellulaceae bacterium
GAACGCCACCATCTCCCAAAACCATCGTCGACAATTCGGCGATGTTCTGACGGTCGCTTAGAACACCATTCGTGGCATTCAGTACCTGCTGGTCCGTCATGGAGCCCTGCTGGTCGGTGTTCGACGTGCTGCCGGAGGTCGAATTGCTTCCGGCAGCCGCTGCTGCCGCGGCCGCATTTGAAGTGGATGAGACTTGCGACGTCCCCAAACTCTGGAGAACAGCTTCGGGCGTAAGCAGGGCCGCTTCCGCGTTCGAGCGACGGTTCCGGAACGCACTGACAACGGCCGTCAACAGCCGGGATTCGTTGAGCGTGAATACGCGCACGATATCATGATTATTCAGTTCCATGTTTTCGGAACCGTTCAGCACAGCGACAGGCGTGAAAGGAATAAGCGTTCTTATCTGGCTGCGCGGATCCCGGCGAGAAATTGCGCCGAAAAGGGTGTAGGGCGCCGTTCCTAATGCACCCGGTGCACGCAACACATCGGCCAAGGTCGTACTTTTCCCGACCGAATAGATGCCAGCAAGCGGCGTCGCTCCCGACAAGGTAGCGCGATTTTCCGTTTGGTCGGCCGCTGGCTGCACGATCAAAATATCGCTGTCGCGAACAACAGTGCCCTCGGTGGCCGGCGCCATTGTATTGTTGCCGTCGCGGCTCATCCCGATGACTGACATCCGGTATTTGCCGCGTATTTCGAGCCCGCCGGCAAGATCGATGACCCGACGCGCTGACAAAGCCGTTTCGAATTGCGAAAGCTCATAGATGCCCGGGCGGCGCACCCAGCCGGAAACGGCAACCGTCTTTCCCAAAGGCGGAACGATAATCCGGTCGCCGTCCGATAACGCGTATGTACCGCCTCGCCCGCTCTGAAGCAGGACGGAATAAAGATCGACAATGGTCGTTCGTCCGCCGTGGACGAGCTTGATGCTGCGGAGGCTACCGGTCTTCTTAATGCCGCCGGAGAGAAGAATCGCGTCCAGCGGCGTGGACAACCCCGTCACAACACGCACGCCAGGATTGTTTACTTCGCCGCTCACCACGACGCTGACCTGGCGCATCTGCCCGATGTTCACGAAGGCCTGAGTGGACACATAGCCACGACGGACCGCCGCCTGCACAGCCTGGCGAAATTCGCCAAGCGTCTGGCCTGCGGCAAGGATGGGGCTCAGGCGCGGTAGGGTAATCTGTCCCGACCGATCGACCGTGTATCTGTATTCGCTGTTTTCCTGACCGCGGAATGTGACGATAACTTCGTCTCCGGGGCCAAGTATATAATTGTCCTGAACAGCACCCGTTTGGGGAACACGAACCGACTTTCCGCTCCCAACCTGGTCATAACCAAACTGCTTCAGCGTCGCGCCTGCACGACCCGATATAATCTGCTCAAGACGAGATGTCGGCAGTGGTGGCGAATAACGGTCCGGCAAGAGTACGGCTGGCTGCTGCTGCTGCTGAGTTTGGTCGTATGAACTGTCCTGGCCTCCGTTTTGCGCCCCCGGAAGTTGTTGAAGCACCTGCTGCAGCGAATTGTTATTTTGCTGAGCATCGACTTGGCCGGAAACGAGCGCCAAGGTTCCCACAATCAAAAACGCAATGATCAGGGAGCCACTGCGCATCAGGAAACGTGGACGCAGCAAACCAGAGAGCGGTAATCGCCGCATAAAACCCCTCGACAACCTCGAACCGCCGCGATCTAGCATGAAGGCCATTCAGGGGGAAACAAGTAATTTCGTTCAAGGGATTAGCAGTTATTGAGGCAGGCAATTGCAGGCTCGGATTTGTTCGACGCGATGTGCAGGGGTTAACTGCGCGTCATGTCCCCGCACCAATGATCCGATGACGTTGCGGCCATCTTGCGCGCTACTGAAATGCGGCTAACCCACGACAACAGTTGACGTTTTCGCCTTCCTGGTGCACCGTCCGGCATCCGAAGGCGGCTGAACTATCTAATGAGATTGACCTGCAAGATGCCCACCCGAAAGTGGGCTGCACGCTGCCTTTGGCCTGCCCTTTTGGCGGGAACCAGCTTGTTGATGTGGACCGATCCGTCGAGTGCGGAGATCGGCGTACCGCAACATCCTACATACAATATGTTTGGTGGTGTCGGATTGCTGGATATGCCGACATCGCGCTTTGCCCCCGATGGTGAATTCTCGGCTGCTTTCTCGGCAATGTCGTCGACGATGGAGCACTACGAGTTCGGCTTCCAGGCACTGCCGTGGCTGGAGACGACGTTTCGGTATTCGCGCCTCGATCAATATCTGCCGTCTGGCGGAGATCTTTACGATCGCAGCCTCGGAATAAAAATCAGGCTTTCGCAGGAAGATGAATACTGGCCGAGCATCTCCGTCGGTGCGATCGACATCCTCGGCACAGGTGCGTTCGGTGGGGAGTATTTCGTCGCATCGAAGAGATTTGGTGACATTGATGTGTCGGCGGGCCTCGGCTGGCGGGGCCTTGCAGGATTTGGAACGATCTCAAACCCGTTTGGTCAGTTGTCGGACAGTTTCAAGCACGAGAGTTCAAGCGTTTCTACCGGTGCTCCGCTATTGAAAGATTTCTTCCACGGAGCGCGGATGGGATTTTTCGGCGGCGTAAGCTGGGAAACACCGATCGATGGTCTCTCGCTTATGGCCGAGGTGAGCGGTGAATCATACTCACGAGAACGCCATGTGGGCGCACTGGATTACAGATCGCCGCTCAATTTCGGTTTTTCCTATCAGGTGATGGATAACCTGCAAATCGGTGGCGGATATTTATATGGTTCCGAATATGGATTGCGGCTAACAGTTTACCTTGATCCCTTAGCCCCCGAGCCTCCGAGCCGACTGGGCTCCAAGCCGCTTCCGGTTACCGTTCGCTCTCCCGAGGAGCGAAAGGATGCCGTGCTATCCTACGTTCAGGATCAAACGCATTTCTACGACAACTGGCCGGGCAACCCGATTCAAAAGACGGTTTCCGCTATCCGCGAAGAAAAGCAACCTCTCCTCGCTGATCTGCTCTTTGAAAGCGCCGTCGAAAACAAACTTTCCATAAGCGATGTCGAGACATTCGGAGGCAGTCTCCTCATCACCACATCGGGCCGTGCAAATGCCATAAATTGTGCAAGCTTTGAACGCCTTACCAAGGCCGCCCATGCGCAAGGATTGAACGAAATCGTATTCGATACCGGACACAGCGCTGCCGTTCGCGTATGCCCGTTCGACTCCATGAAAGACGAGGAAACTGCTGCTGCCAATGAGCCACTTCGGCTGGCGAGCACGTCCGATCCCATCTCGTTGCCACAAGCGCCGACGCCCGCCCCCATTCCTGAGGGCGAAACATCCCCATTCGATGCGGCATCGCTGGAGAAGCAGATAGTAGATGGCGCCGAGGAACAGAATATAGGCATCGTCGCGATAAACGTCGAAAAGACGCGCATCTCCGTGGCCTATGCCAACAATACATACCGAACGAATGCCGAGGCGATAGGGCGGCTTCTTCGCCTGTTGATGAAAGTCGCGCCCAACAGCGTCGAACGTTTCCAGTTGGTAGCCACAGTAGGAAACCTGCCCAGCATCGGAGTTTCTTTCAATCGTTCCGATATCGAGCGCACCCTGAACATGTACGGCGATGCAGCGGACTTGTTGCCGTTGAGCGATATCGTTGCGGTGGACAGCGACGATCCGCTTCTGGAAAGCCACCGCCGAACAGAATTTCCGGCGTTTCAATGGTCGCTAACGCCCGGATACCATCAGTCGCTCTTCGATCCGCAGCAGCCTTATCGCTTCGAGGTTTATGCCGATCTCCGCGGCAGTGTCGATCTGAGCCCTCACTGGTCCCTGGGCGCCGGGGTCGAATACGATATCTACGATACGTTCGACATCACCCGGCAGAGCGACAGCTTGCTGCCCCATGTGCGCTCGGATTTCGCATCGTATTACAAGCACGGTTCCAACGGCATCGCTTATCTTCAGGCCGGTTATTTCGACAAGTTGACGCCAAACGTCTATGTC
>DASZZA010000351.1:0-5929 GCA_035545135.1 Lacipirellulaceae bacterium
GCTTATCTTTCATGAAACGGGTGGAGAGGCTGGGCACTCTTCTCTGCCTTTGGTGGTCGTGGCGAGGCGCGTCACCACAGGTGAACAGCAATGGATGAAGTGGAACAGAACGGGCCGCTGGCCTCATTCAGCGACATCGATATTCGACCCGATATCAATCCCGCTCCCAAGCGGCTGCACAATCTTAGCGTAGCCCGGCGTCGCCAGGGATTGTCCATCCGCTGCGTCGCACAGCGACTGGGACGTACCGTCAGTGAGGTGCGCGCGCAAGAGGATGAGCGAGCCGACTTGCTCGTCTCCGAGCTATACCGCTGGCAAGCAGCGCTCGAAGTGCCAATCGAGGAGCTGCTGCACGAGCCCGAGGACTCACTGTCACCCATGGTCTCCGTGCGCGCGCAATTGCTTAAAGTAATGAAGACCGCCATGGCGATTCGCCGGCAGGCCCGCTCCGAAGCCGAGCGGCGTCTCGCTCGGCTGCTCACCGATCAACTCCTTGAGATCATGCCCGAGCTGAAAGAAGTCTCCGGCTGGCCCGCCGTCGGTCACCGCCGACGCTCCGACGAAGTCGGGCGCATCGGCGAGAACCCCGTTCCCGATGACTGGCTGCACGAAGCAAGCTGATAGTCATTCCGCAATTTCAGCGATGGTTTCATCGCTCGGGTAGGGCAGTGCGTCCCCGCGGAGCTCGCAAATCGCATTGTGCGCCGCTCGTTGCTCCGATTCTTTCTTGCTGCGGCCCCAAGCCGGCGCGAAGCGTTGTCGTCCAATTTGCGCCGACATCTTGAAGCACTTGCTATGGTCGGGACCTTTTTCATCCATGAGATGATACGTTGGCGTAACGCCGTGCTCGCGCTGTGCGAACTGCTGCAGGAGCGACTTGTAATTCCCGCCTACATCGCCCGCCGCCGCCGATTCGATTTCCGGGCCAAAATACGTGAGCACGAACTCTCGCGCCGGTTCCATGCCGCCGTCTAAGTAAATGGCCGCTATCAGCGACTCCAACACATCCGACAAGACCGACGGCGGCACCGCCGGATGCGTCGTCATCCCTTTTCCCAGCACCAGGAATTCACGAAGTCCCAACGCCTGGCTGATCTTGGCGCATGTTTGCCGACTGACGACGATGGACTTCAGCTTGGTCAAATCACCTTCGAGCTGCTCCGGGAATTGAGTATACAACTGCTCGCAGACCACAAGGCCCAGCACCGCGTCCCCAAGAAATTCCAGTCGCTCATTCGACGATAGCCGATGATCCGCACCAGAAGCGTGCGTCAATGCCGCTTCTAATAATTGAGTCTCGCGAAACTCGTAACCGAGCCGCTGTTGGCAGCGCTCCAATCGAACGGTGTCATCGGAATCAGAGGCCGGGTGTGGCGGTTGGATCATGACTCCTTGCTCTGCTTCACTCACCGCCGAACGTTCAAAACCCAGCGACCATCGAATGCGGTAACCCGAAAAGACGTCAGGTGCGACGCGGCTTTGCCCAAATATACGTCAGGAAACCATGTCGTTTTGCAGCGAACTTCACCATCTACTAAGGATTGGTTCCTGGCCCTCTTTTGGGCTGAGCATCGTTTTTAACCTAACCCGCACCGTCGCGCCTGTCAATCGGAGCAACACACCGAAACATGTTCGCGCCGAAGTGACATTCACGCACTGACGACATCCACTGCGACTCGCTAAACTGCTGTGGGTTCGATTCGCACCGCTATCTTGTATCTTGTCCAGGTAAGATGCGCCTGCCCATGCCGCGAGTAACGGTCCTATGATCAACACGCTCTACCTTCCCGAACTCCGTGAAATGCTCGAGTTGAGCGACTTGGACGGGCTGCGTGAGTTCTGCACGGCGCTGCATCCAGCCCGCACCGCCGAATTCATGGAGGGACTCACCGCCGCCGAATCGTGGACCGTCCTGCAGGCGGCCGACCCGCCGACCCGAGTAGCCATCTTCGGCTATCTCGACCGGCAAAAGCAAATCGAAATCATCGAGACGTGCGACGCCGAAAGCGTGGCGCCGCTGATCGCCGATATGCCGCCGGATGATCGCGTCGATCTGCTCAACGCGATCGAACCGGAAATCGCGACCAGCATCACGACATTACTGCCGCTGGACGCGCGCCGCGATATCCAGCGCTTGCAATCCTACGCCGAAGGCACTGCCGGCGCAATGATGACGACGGATGTCGCCCACTTGCCCGAATCGCTCACCGTGCGGGAAGCTCTCGAAGCATTGAGCAAAATCGCCGAACATCTGGAGACGATCTACTACATCTACATCGTCGACGACGAAAATCATCTGCGCGGCGCAATTTCCGCGCGCCAGCTTGTCACGCATCTCGGCAAGCCGAATATGCCCATCCGGGACCTTATGGAACGGGACCTCGTAACCGTCCAAGCTTTGGATGACCAGGAAGCTGTCGCCAAGAAGGTCGCCGACTACGACTTTCTTGCCATTCCGGTCGTCGACCACGAGCAGCATCTGGTCGGTGTCATTACGCACGACGACGTGATCGACGTTTTCCGCGAAGAGGCCACCGAAGACGCGCTGCGTATGGCCGCCGTCGAGCCGATGCTCGAGAATTATCTCGAGCTGCCCTTTCGCACGATTTGGCGCAAACGTTCGATGTGGCTGGCCTGTTTGTTCGTTGCCGAACTTTTCACGTTCACGGCCCTGGCGTATTTCGAGAACGAAATCGCCGCCGTGCTCGTGCTTAGCCTCTTTGTGCCGCTTTGCATCTCCACCGGCGGAAACTCCGGTTCGCAAGCCGCCACCCTCATTACGCGCGCGATGGCACTCGGTCACGTCGGGCCATCCGAGTGGTGGAACATCTTGAAACACGAGTTGGCCATGGGCGTCGCCTTGGGCGTCACCTTAGGCTGTATCGGATTCGTACGGGCCATGACGACGCCCCAGAGCGTACTGGACGCCACCGAATACCATGAAGAAGCAATCGACGTCGTTATGCCCAATACGGCCGAGCTCGTCTCAAAAAATGGCAAGTTGGAGCTGCCCGTCGGATCACAACTAACGCGCGCCAAGCTCGATCACGCGGCCATTGCGACGCTTCCCGCAGGCGGTCAGGTCGACCGCATCCAGCAAACCCCAGATTCCGTTATTTACCGGCTGCCACCGAATACGGAAATCCGCTTTCCAACGAATATCCGCTGGAATTTGTCGCTCGTCGTTGCCCAATCGGTGGCCGCCATTTGCTTGTGGGGCACCCTCGTCGGCTCGATGCTGCCCCTCCTGTTCCGCAAACTGGGCTTCGACCCCGGCTACGCCTCGAGCCCCTTCGTCGCCACCTTTGTCGACGTGACCGGCATCGTCATCTACTTCACAATCGCCCACATCTGGCTGCTCTAGCACCACCCCGAATAACTGCTGCTCCCCTCTGTGAGGCCGGCTCTTCGTCGCCGGCTTCCGGGCTTACAGACCGGTTACACGCATACACCCCGGTTACAAGTTTTGCCATCTTTTCTAGTGCCGTGTTGCAGCTCGATTTTAGGACCAGCCGTCGGGCGCTAGCCCACGGTTATTGCCGATTAAATTGTGAGCTTGCGCCCAGCGGCTGATGTACTCATCTCCATTCTTTAGCTTTGATAGACCACTAGTCGTCTGTCAGCCGTGAAATGATAGTAGCTGAATTCGCGAGTATTCGGTGGACGCGATTGAATTGTTGCGATATGGGTATCCACTTTACTCAAGTGACCACTATGAGTAGTGGCTGAATGTAATGCGATTTTGCTTGGAGACAGCATATTTCCACCGCGAAGCGGTTCAACTCCGCAGCCCAGGGTCGCGGCTCGGCCGCGCACCCTGGGAACGCGTGCCCAGCGGCTTCGGTTACTCCGCAGGAGTTATACACGTCGTTTGAAAATCCTATCTGGCCGATGTGTAACGATTGCGGCGTAAACGGAAGGTACACGGTTTGTCTACCCAGGGTGTGCCGCTTCGCGGCGACCCTGGGCTTCGGAGTGATACGCCTCCGGCGTACCACGAACAAGACCACAACGAATTGTGGTCACTTGAGTAAAGAGGATACCCACTTCGCGCAAGAACGGAATTAGCAGTTCAACGGAACTCTTGCGAGTTCAGCTACTCCCAATATCAATTGTCATTGACCACTAGTAGCTTGTAACCATCGAGGGAGGCGACTTAATTTCGGATTGTCCGTTAAAGGTACTTGGTCCGGCCTGATTATCGCGGTCGAGCGGCGTAATGTTTTCGAATTGGCGGTCGTTCTTCGCCGCTCGCAAAAGTTGCCCCAGCGTGAGCTTGCCCATCTCAAGTTTCGCGGCCTTGGCGGCGCGTTCCATCGTTGAGGCGAGTTGGTCTTGGATCGCAGGCGGAAAGCTTGGCAATTGCGGCAGCGCCGGCGAAAAGGGCTCGTCCAAAGCTTCGACGATTTCCAATAACGTAACTGCGTCGGGGCTTCGATCCAGCGAGTATCCTCCGAATACACCTTGTGCCGATCGCAAAACCCCCTTTTTCACGAGAATCCTTAGGATTTGAAGCAAGAACCGTGGCGGCAGACCTCTGCGTTGAGCGAGTTCACTACAGGGAATTGGCGAGCCGTGCTCATGTTCAGCAAGTTCGAGGGTTGCATGAATTGCATAGCCGATCGTTCGAGTGATTTTCATGAGGGTTGGTGCTCCGTAACAAAAGCGTTGCGGCTTCAAAGATAAGGGAACTCACGGCCGGCAATCCGGCTGGAGCGACTCGCCACTCATACACGTAGAGCGAAGTCGCATCAGTCGAATCAGGCTTCACCCAATAGATCGAAAACCGGGCGGGCAATTGGATACTCGAAATGCGTGTTTTTGTCAAAAGACCAGTCGCACTAATCGACTTGTCGCGTATTCGCCATGTTGAATAGGTACGTATCTAAGGGCAAACGTCGCACTTTAGGTGGGGCGCGCCCAACGAACAGCATTGAACAGCACGTTGGTGGTGGTTTAAATTGGTCGTGGCGGCGAAAGTGAGTCGCAACAACTGTATTGCAATGAAAGGCTGGCTGAATTGCTGCCTGCTTGATTTATCGTATCTTGGCCATATGGGTGATCGTGAATTCAACTGTCAGCTCAGCTTCCATGGCTGTGGACCGTCCCGCTGAAAAGTCGTTCGTCACACGATCGCCGGCCGTAGGAAAGAGCGGCATGGCGGCGACGAGTCAGCCACTCGCGACGCTGGCTGCGATCGAAGCCCTCCAAGCCGGCGGGAACGCGATCGATGCGGCCATCGCCGCCAATGCGGTGCTCGGCGTCACGGAGCCGATGAGCTGCGGTCTGGGCGGCGATTTGTTCGCGATTGTATGGGAGGCGCAAACGAAGCAGCTTTACGGCCTCAATGCGAGCGGACGAAGCCCGCGCGGTCTCACGCTCGAAGAGTTCGAGCGCCGCAAGCTGCGGTACGTGCCTACGACCGGCCCGCTTTCAGTCAGCGTCCCCGGCTGCGTTGACGGTTGGACCGAGCTCCACCAGCGGTTCGGCAAGCTCCCGTTAGCGAGAATCTTGGCGCCGGCGATCCATCACGCCCGCGAGGGCTTTCCCGTCACGCAAGTAATTGCCCATTCGTGGAAAGGGATTGCGCCAGCGTTTCGTCAAAAAGCTGGTTTCGCCGCCGTCTTCTTGATCGACGGCCGGTCGCCTGCGCACGGTGAAACATTCCGCAATCCTGCATTAGCCAAGTCGCTAGAGCAAATCGCCCAAAGTGGCCGCGATAGCTTCTACCGCGGGCCGATTGCCCATGAGCTCGACGAGTACATGCGGGAGGTCGGCGGGTTCCTCCAGTATGAGGATCTCGCCGAGCACAAGTCGGAGTGGGTCGATCCGGTAAGCGTGGAGTATCGTGGTTATGACGTTTGGGAACTTCCGCCGAACGGGCAAGGCATTTGCGCTCTCCAGATACTTCAGATACTCAAAGGTTTCA
>DASZZA010000352.1:0-4532 GCA_035545135.1 Lacipirellulaceae bacterium
GGCGCCGCTTCAGCAGCACCGGATCGACGGACAGCGGCCGGTAATAGAACACGGGCGGTTTCTCGAACCGCGACCGGCGAAATTCGCGCCAGGCGCTTTCGGCATTCACGGGCGTTGCTTGTAACAGCAGGTCGAACGAGCGGTCGATCTCGGCCAATTGGCGGTCGATGTCCAGCACGGATTTCACCACGGACCGTCGTTCCGGTGCGTGAAAATGAGCTGGTCGCAGCGTCTTACGCTGCCGCACGAACGCGAAGTTGGCCTGTTCCAATGCGATGTGCAAATCGCGGCTCATCGAATGCATTGCGGCCGCATTGAGCTCGTGCAGGGCGTCTTGACGATACACGGGCCGAGCCACGATTCCCAATAGATAGCAGTTCCAATCGCGACATTCGCGTAATCGCAAAAGCGGCTTCGTTCCTGGCGGGGCCACCGCGTCATAGGGTTGCAGCGTCACTTGCGCGCCGCCAAACGGCAGAGTATCGCGCCCGAGGGATTTGCACAGCGATTGAATCGTGTGCCGCGGGATCATCATCGCCGGCGCCGAAATCTCGAAGCGAGCCGAGTGACCGTCGGACTCACCATCGATCATCGCCGCCAACGGAACGCACTGCGCCTGCGATTTAGCCCATACTTCGACGAGCAGGAAGCCACCAAGGTCTTTCGCCAAATGTTCGACGGTCGTTCGCAGCAACTTGAGTGCATTACGAGCGTGGGGCGGTTCGTCGGGCAGAATCATGAATGCCGGTTCGCCGCCGATGATTTCCTCAATTCCGGCATCAGTGGCTCGCTTGCGATAGACGCACATCAGCGGAATTCGGCGTTCGATATGCAATCGTCCGCCGCCCGGCAGATCGGCGCGCACCGGTTTACTGGCCAGCAAGTCGGCCATTACCGACGACGCGAAATTTGGGCGATCGGCTTTAGGCGACTGTCGGCTCACGCTTCAGGTTCTCCAATTCTTCGCGGACGGCGCTGGCGGCGCCGGCCAGTGCTTTGCCTATCTCGCGATGTTGATCGCCATTTAGCTGGCCGGTCCACTCGTTCATAAAGAATTTCTTAACCTCAATCGCGAGCGCGCACACGGTGTGCGGAAAATTTTTATGAATCCAGCGCGGGAGCTGACCGCCAAAAAACTTCACGTTCTCCCGCACGTCCAGGCGACGGCCGAAAAAGTCGTACGCACGCATCGCTGTTAGCCATCGGTCGATGACTGGCGACCATGCGGTGCGGTTCATGGTGCCGGTTCCCAAGTTCACCTCGGGATTTGCTTCCGGCTCGCCCGCGGCGCCGCCCGCACCTCCCCGTATATGATTGTAGCTATGCAAATCGAGAACGACGACCTTCCCATGCCGGGAGACCAGTCGATCCAGGAGGAACCGGAGGTGTTCGTAGAAATCGTCGTATTCCTGTAACGACTTCGCCACTATTTCTGGTGCCGGCGTGCTTTTCCATAACTCCAAGCCCCAGGCGTCGGCCGGCGTGAGATAAACGGCCTTGTCCCGCGGACGGTTTAAATCTACCTCGAACCGCGACCGGCGCGCAACGATTCGCGTCGGGGCGATGGCGGTCCATTCGGCGGTGAACGGATCCTCCTCGTACCGGCGCTGGGCCGCATCCGGTAGTAAGCAAGCGGCCACTTCCGGCCGAACATAGTCGCCGTCGTGAATTGCGCAGGCGACCAGCGGACCGTCGCTGTACTCGGCCTGCCAGATGGGCGTCGATGACATTGCACGATTTCCGAAATTCGATTCAGTGGTCTGCCAGAACGATCCTAGCGACCCACAAATTGCGGATCAAATGGGCAATGCCTGCGGGCCAAATAGGCAACATCGGCCGCTGGAGCTGCCAGGCTTAGAAACTCGAGCAAAACCGATTCCATGTCATCCTCACCCCCAGCTCTCTCCCAGCGCAGCATTATGCAACTGCTGTCGATTGCCAATCCCGTTGGGATTCGTCGAGTGTGGTTAATCGGCAATATCACACAATAGCACTGCATAATGCTGCAGCGAGAGAGGGAGTTTTGTTAGAGTCCCTTAGCCTCAAAAGTTACCGCAGGTCGCTGCCGCCGGAAGGGACACTGAGGTGGATTGCCGAGAATTGCGACCTCGCAAGGTCGGCGAGGCAAGTGGTACGCGCGTATTACGGCAGCGATGAGAAGAAGCACCGGCCCATGCGACCAACATGTGGACGTTGATGACTCGTCGACGCGAGCATGCATCGAACGACGGTCCTCGGCGAAGGCCGCGCGGTGGCCGGTCAGCATCGAACGCTGCTAATGCCATCAGGGCTGACGACATCGATTAGATTTCGAATATGTTTAACGCCCGGCACGTGGCGGACAGCTTCCTGCACCAATTGCTTTAGATAGAACGTGGGCATCCGGCCGGTCACCAACAATGTACGTCCAAGCTGTTCAAAAGCGATGTCATTGACTCGGCCGCGAAAGTGTGGGTGACATTCCAAATGTTGGCGAGCCAAAGCGCAAAGATCGTGGCGGTCGCACGATGTGGTGGATGGACGTTCCAACAAAACCGCTTGCATAACTAATCCTCCTGCAGGCATACTTTGCCAGTTCTGCAGTTCCGTGGTGTTAAGGTAGGTGGCGGGCGTGGACTGGAAAAAGGGGGTTGCTTCGCAGATGTCCGTTTCCCTGCCGCCAGATAGCAGCCCGTCGAAGTCAAGCAGAGCAAGGCGTGTGCCAAGGGAAGGCTGGGCGGACCCGTGGCGGGCAATAGCAGCTCATCCAGGCGGGAATCTCGCCAGAAACCTGCGCTGTCGACGCCTTTTATCGGTTTTTCTGTCGCCTCCCTTCACTCACGATTCGTTGTAAAAAACAGTACGCATCGAGCTGGCCAAAGTTCATTCTGGATGGGGATCGGCCAGCGCGATGGCGAAAACTCCACGATCGATTTCAACCATCAACGATCAGCGATGAATCACTTTTCTTGCAGCTCGGTGGGCGAACCATTGGTGATTAGTTCGTCGCAGGGGAGGGAGGCGAAATCGCGTTGCGCTTTATCGCGGTACGTGGTGGTTTGCTTAAACGCTCGTTTTGTGTCGTTGTATTCCTTGGATCGTTTCCCTCCCATTGAAGGGGAGGGCTAGGGAGGGGTGAGGTTTGAGGTTTTTTGAAAGCACATCGTCACCCCTCCCCAGCCCTCCCCGTCGAAGGGGAGGAGCCGAACCGTAGGGTGATTATTTCGTCGAAGGGGAGGGAGCCGAACCGTAGGGTGATTATTTCGTCGAAGGGGAGGGAGCCGAACCAGTTTTCTGCAATGTTCGTCGCCGAGGAGGGAATTGAACCGCTTCGCGGTGCAAATATGCTATCTCCAAGCAGAATCGCATAACATTCAGTCACTACCCAAAGTGATCACGTTGAGTAACGTGGATACCCATATCGCAAGAATGCAGCTGCATCTGAAGTCTCGCGACTTCAGCTACGATGGTTTTGCAACCGGTTCTGAAGATTCGGCGTTTCCGCTAAGCAGCGAACGAGCCAGACTCGCGCGGGGCGCCTTGCTTCTGCTTATTCTTCACGTACGCAGTTTTCGACGGAAATGCGAACTCGATACCCATCCGCTCGAATTCCTCCATGATCCTAAAATTCACGCGCTCTGAGTGCTCGAGATACGACCACCAATCGGCCGGGGCATACCAGTAAACGACCTGGATGTTCAGACTCTCAGCGGCGAACTCGCTGAAATATACCCGCGGCGCGAACTCTTCGAAGCCGATAATTGGGTGAATGCGTTCCCGAATCTCTTTTTCGCCGAGAATGTCGCGGATTGCTTGCACGGCGCCGGCAAGTTCATCGCGTGTCATGTTATAGGTGACGGGGATGTTAAATTTTCGTCGAATTGTCCGTCGGCGATCGATATTCTCGATCGATTCGTTAACGAGAGTCGAGTTCGGGATTGTGAGCAGGTGATCCGCGTTCGTTCGCAACTTGGTGCAACGAAAGCCGACGTCCTCGACGATGCCGTCGGTACCACCGAAGGTAATCCGCTCGCCGAGCCGCACCGGCCGTTCGGCGAGCATGATCAGCCCACCGATGAAATTATTGATGAGCGCCTGGCTGCCGAAGCCGACGCCGATCGCGAGCGCACCGCCGACGATGGTAAACGCGGTCAAGTCGATGTTTAGCGTGTGCATTGCCTGCAGCACGACGCCTACCAGGACGCTGTAAAACACGAGGGAACGAATCGCGGATGTCGCATCTTTGCTGAGCCGAAATCGCTTGAGCAACCGGTATGCGACCATCGCGGCTACAAACCGGGCGAAGATCCAGCCAAAGACCAACGTGGCCAAGCCTTGGACCGCCATTCCCACAGTGATGGGTTGGCCGTTAATGTGCCATAAGGGGTGCTCCCAAACCGTTGTGACCTGGTACCAAACTCCTAATGCGACGGTTGCGGGCGTAAAGGCTTGCACGCTCGCGTTCAGCTCGTCGAGGAGTTTTTCGTGCACGCGACGGGCCGACTCGATGGCGACGAGTCGCTGGTCGTAGATTCGCAAAGTCTCTTCGAGTT
>DASZZA010000353.1:0-13664 GCA_035545135.1 Lacipirellulaceae bacterium
CTGTTTTCTTACAACGTAACGGGGCAGGTTTACGCCGAGCCGTTGTATGTTTCGAATCTCAATATGGGGGCGCTAGACACGCATAATGTCGTGTTCGTGGCGACGGAGAACAACGACGTCTATGCGTTCGATGCCGTGAACAACGGCGCGGGCGGGGGCCTGTTGTGGCACGTGAATTTGGGACTCGCGGCCAACGTTTCAAACCAAGACTTCGGCGGTCGCTATGGGCCTTACAGCGACATCACTCCGCAGGTCGGCATCACCAGCACGCCGGTGATCGACGTCGCGACAGACACGATGTATATCGATTCGTTCCGAGACGACGGTGGCGGAATCTATTCCCACCACATTTGGGCGCTCGATATCACCACCGGCGCGACGAAGAACGCGGTGCAAGTTGCGGCATCGATTCAAGGAGATAACCCGGCCGACAGCGTCGGCGGAACGATTACATTCGTGGCAAAACAACAAATTCAGCGATCCGCGGTTACGCTGCTCAATGGTGTTGTTTACTTCGCGTACGCAGGCTATGCAGACACCGATCCGTATCACGGATGGATATTAGGGTACGACGCGTCGAATCTGAATTTGGTGAAGGTGTTCAACGTTACGCCTAGCAACAGCGTTAACGAAGACAGTCATGAGGGCGAAGGCGGAATTTGGCAGGGTGGCGCTGGTCTCGCCTCCGACGGCACCCATTTATATTTGATCACAGGAAATGGTGATTACGACGCCAGTGTCGGGGATTATGGTGATACGTTTTTGGAGCTGACTCCGGACAACAGCACGCAGCCAACCAACAAGAACGGCTACGGGCTTTCGGTCGTCGACAATACGACCGATACGTTTACACCCTACAACGAGCAAACGCTTGCCGATAACGATACGGATTTGGGGTCGGGCGGCGCGATGCTTTTACCCGACCAGCTAGGCTCGCACACCCATGAATTAGTCGGCGGCGGCAAAGGTGGCGTCATCTACCTGATCGACCGCGATAATTTCGGCGGTCATCATTCGAGCGACAACAATCAAATTGTCGGCACGGCAAACATGGCGCACGCGACAAGCAGCGCCGCGTATTTCGACGATACCGTCTTTTATCACGCATTCGGCGACGTCCTGAAGGCATATAACATTTCGAACGGCACGATTACGCCGGCGCCGGTGGCTACGGGCAGTTACAGTTACGCTTTTCCTGGCGCTACCCCCGCCATTTCCTCGTACGGCGATTCCGCCAATGGCATCGTGTGGGAAGTGCAATATAGCTCATCAGATGCCATTTTGAGGGCATACGACGCTGTGCCAAGCGGCTCATCGCTGACGACACTTTACAGCAGTCCCAGCGGAACGATTGGGGCGGGTACAAAATTCGTCGTCCCGACGGTTGCCGACGGGCGCGTGTATGTCGGCAGTTCGGGCAAGCTCACCGTGTTCGGCCTGCTCTCAAATCCGTCGTCGGTTCCGGCGGCCCCGACAGAACTCTCTGCCACGGCGGAGACGGTGCCAAACTTGCAGATCGAATTGAATTGGACCGATGAGGCCAACAACGAAAACGCATTCAAGATTGAGCGGTCCGACAACGGCGGCGCGTTTGTGCAAATCGGTGTGGCCAGTGTCAACGCGACGACCTATGCCGATACGAATATTAGTTCCGGCCACACGTACACCTATCGCGTGAGGGCCACCAATCCGATAGGCGACTCTAACTACACCGACCCTGCCAGCGCGACGATCGTCGCCACGCCGCCGGTGTACTACTACGCCTTCGACGATGGTTCCGGCACTTTCGCCTCGGATTCAGCTGGCACGAATACCGGTGTGCTTGTCGGTGCGACAAAGCCACAGTGGGTGGCGGGTCGCCTGGGTTCAAGCGCGCTCTCGTTCAGTGGGAACGGCGCCTACAATCAGACGAATCAATCGGCCGTGCAAGTCTCCAGCAATCTTGTGAACCCTCTGGGCGGAACCAGCACGTTCAGCGCTTGGGTCAAGACGACACAAACCGGAAGCAACAACCACTCGCAGGCCCCCGCGCTTACGGGCGTCGATCAGTTGGGCTCCACAGGCGACATCAATTGGGGCACCCTCAATGCGGCGGGCGACATCGGCATCTACGTCGGCGATTCCGGCGGCATTTACAGCACCACACCCATTAACGACGGCCAATGGCACAACGTTACGATGACGCGCGACGCTTTTACAGGCGTCGTGCAACTTTATGTCGATGGAACGCTCAACAACACTGGCTCCTTCGACATCGGTTACAAGGCGGCTCAATTCTATTTGGTGGGCGCGCTCACCGTGCGCAATAGCAGCGGCAATGTCGTCGGCGCGAACTATTTCAATGGCCAGATCGACAATGTGCAGATTTACAACCGCGTGTTGAGCTCCACCGAAATCTCCGCGCTAGGAGAGCCGCCTTCGGCGCCGTCCGGATTGTCGGTGAGCACTGTTCCAGATACCGGGTCGATGCTTCAACTGTCGTGGTCGAACACCACCGACACCGCTCAAAGTGTCCAAGTCGAGCGGAAGATCGGCGCCGACGGAATCTACGAACCGATCGCTGCGTTGCCTGGTACGGTTACGAGCTATGTCGACACGAATCTCGACGCAGGCACCAAGTACTACTATCGCGTACAAGCCACCGGTTCGGCGGGCGACTCCGACTACTCCAGTGAGGCCAGTGGTATTCCGCCCAAGGCTCAAATCCTCGGGCACTTCGTCTTCTACAACACAAGCCACTTCGACGGCCAGAACGGCTCTTCGAACGTAGCCGATGGATTCGCATTGGCTACGGATAAACAGGTGCTCTTACCCGGGCAGACGGCTTCATTCCAAAACTATTCGAGCTACTCGAAGGGCATCAACGGGGTCATGATCGACATCACGAACTTTGATGGATCGATTACGCCCGACGATTACGTGATCCGCGTGGGCAACTCGAATGATGTTTCCAGTTGGCAGCTCGCACCCGACCCCACGTTTGTGACCGAGTATCCGGGTTTCGGCGTAAACGGCTCAGTTCGCTTGGAGTTGGTCTGGGGCAACAACACCATCCAAAACGAGTGGGTGCAGGTCACGCTGAAAGCCGATGCGAACACCGATCTGGCCCAGGACGACGTGTTCTATTTCGGCAATGCCATTGGAGATACCGGCAATTCGCCGACGGATACTCTCGTCGACGGGGCCGACGTACAAGGAGTCCATGACAACTACACATCCGCCGCCATTATTACCAATCGCTTCGACTTCAACCGCGACAAGGTGGTCGACGCGACAGACGAGATGATCGCACAGGCCCAATCTTCGAATCCGGCGCCACTGCAATTAATCTCGGCTCCGCTTACCACTGGCGACGGCGCCGTCGTATTGGGCTCGGGAACTTCCAATGTTTTGCTGGATACGAATCTCGTTTCCAACGGCATAGCAGATGCAGTGGAGTCCCCGACAATATTCGCGCCCCCGATAGCCGACGCCGAAACGCCGGTCGCTACGGCCGTGAAGGCGACCACAATCGCCCCGCTTCTGGACCCCGCGGCACCCGTCACGCGCACGATTCGAATGTCTGCGATCGATACGGCATTCTCTGCGATGTCGATGCCGGGCGAAAGCAGATCGCTAACGAGCCTGCTGAGCGCCCTGCCAAAGGCTACCGAGCCGCTATCCGGATACCCCCATGCGCACCACATCGGCTATTCACTTGTCCACGATGCCGGGTACTTCGACGAAGCTCACACGGGCGATGAACTGATCTCCAACGATTTCGGTTTAGAAACGAGCGGAGCGCTCGAGAGCATCCGACGCGACCGTATCCGACCCGCCTAAATTCCACTTTAGTGCGACACTCGGAAACGCCGGCGTCAGTGCCGTACCAATCAGCAACAGAAATGGTTCGATAATCCTCGCCCTCGCGAGTCGACTTCAACCACGACGGCGTTGCGTATGCCGCGGATAAATGTGGTGTGGCGCAAGGATTCAGTCACAGCGTGCATGTGGGCCGACTATAGCAATTGGCGATCGCATGTCCGACCGCCGCCCGGCAGAAGTGCGGCGCTTTCGTCGGTCGAACGGGTATCGTCCGCGGTGCCGGAACATGGCCGGTAACGCTATGCCTACCCGAAATCGCCGCCTTGTGGCTTCGCTTTCAATGCAAAATAATATGAATTGAACCGAAAAAGAACTGGCCGGCGAATATTTTAATTCCAGGGAGGAAAAGTCTTGCATTCGACTCGCATCCTGTTTATGTTTTGAAATTAGTTGATGGCGTCTGAACAAACCGTGTACGTCTTGGCTTTCTGTTGTTGTAGGTTTGCGTCGTTTACTTTTGCGGCATGGTGAGATGAAGGGTTTCGCGTTGACTTCCTTCATACGCCATCGGAGGTAGCACTAATGAGGCTGATGAGGTTTCGCGTAAGTTTTGCGTCCTGGGTTGCCCTTTCTGCATTCGTACTAGTTTTTATCCTTCCGACAAGGGACGCCAGGGCGGCCGCTGAAAGGTTCGACGTCAATGGCACAACAGGCGGTTCCGGCGTCACAAACGGCGGAAGCTATACGTGGGAAGGAGCCGGTTATAGCTCGACATCTGCCGGCACGGATCCTGTTCCCTGGGTAGAGGGGAATTTTCTGAGACTAGCCGCTGGTACGGACGCCGGCACCAGCAACTACACGATCACCGCCAACTCCGATCATTCTTTCGCGGGCATGTTCCTCCAATCGGGCGGCGGCGGAACGGTAACGATCGACGGCCCTGGGGTGCTCTCGATTAACAGTGGATTACAAGGCGTTCTCGTTAATTCGAGCACCCAGAATCTGGTGATCAACGCCAAGTTGAGTGGTACCGGCGGCCTCGAAAATGAACTCAGTGGCAGCCTTTTTCTCTATGGAAGCAACGACTACGGCGGCGGGACGCAGATAGGCACTGTAGCAGGATTGAATTTCAACAACGACAATTCATTCGGTACCGGCCCGATCAGTTGGCGCGGTCTTAATAGCACGACCGCTGGGACCAGTGTGTTGGCCACGCCCGCGGCGACGTCGCCCATTACTATCGCCAACGATGTAAACACCACCGCTACCACTCAGATCTTTGTGGGCGTTCCTGCAGCGCCGGTAACATTTAGCGGTTCGTGGACGCTACCCGCCACAGGTACGACCACGTTCCAAAATCAACCGGCGGGAACCATGGTGACGATTTCCGGACCGATCAGCGGGGACGCCGCTTTCAAGAAAGCCGGAGCTGGCACGCTCGTGCTTTCCTCAAGTTCTAATAGCTACACCGGCGCAACCACCGTCTCGGCAGGTATTCTCCAACTTGGCGCTGCGAGCACCCTCGCTGACACCAGCAGTATGATTTTGGGCGGTGGCACGCTCGACCCAGGCGGCTTGAACCAGGACATGTCGGCTACTACGACGCTCAGTCTTATAGCGAATTCCACGATTGATTACATCGTCGGCGCCAGCGAAATCGACTTTGCTAATAGTTCGGCACTGAGCTGGACTGGAACGCTCAACTTGGCCAATTGGGGTTCCTCGACCAAGTTGCGAGTCGGCACGGATAGCACGGGCCTCACGCCCGCTCAGCTTGCGAGCATCGAGTTCAACGGCGACGGACTCGGCACGGCACGGATTACATCCGCGGGCTACGTCGTGCCGGTTCCGGAACCCGCGACAGCGGTTTTGCTGCTGATCGGCGCGCTGATGGCAAGCTTTGGCCGTCGTCGCGCGCGCTGAATTGCAGAATAATCTTCGGACCACCGATGGTGCCGCCTGGCTTTGCGCCGAGGCGGCATCTTTTTTGTCGCACCAGTGCTGGCGTCAAACCGAAAAACTCGATTGCCACTGCTGGTTTGCCCGCTCGCGCCTGGAACTGCGCGCATCGTGAGGCGGGACTTACGCAGACGCACCAATATTGACCCCAGCGCCGGCAATTGCGCCATCGTCGCGTGTGCATCGACCGGCAGCAAGAATTCCAAGTCCGGCCGCGATGCTCCCTGTTCTACGCTCGCAGCCAATCGGTTCGCTGTTCGCGCAGATCCCATTGACTTTTCCCGACGACCCGTCGCCGGCAGCGTTTACGGTCCCGGCCTTTGCTTTCTCAGCAGCATCGAAGATGCGGCGGCCGTTCGGCGCCGAGCACAACGGTACAACGGTGCCGCAGCTCGCAATATAATAAGGTCTCCTTGGAAAAAAATAGCTCGGAGGTCTCGATCATGCGTATCTTTGTTGCTGCTGCTGCCGTGCTGGCGCTGTTGTTCGTTTCAAATGCCCACGCAATCGAATCGGGCGTGAATCTGGCTCATATAAAAGAGTGGAACATTATCGTCGCCTCGGACGCCATCCCAAGCGAAAAATACGCCGCAGAGGAGCTGCAGAGTTTTCTGGAGCAGGCCACAGGCGCCCATCTCAAGATTACCAATACAGCGCCGCCCAAAGCCTCGCCGCACCACTTCTATATTGGCGTCCGTGCGGCCGCCGAAAAAGCATTTCCAGGCTTGAAGGCCGAAACTTTCGGCCCTGAGGACTTGAGAATTGTGATTCGCAACGGCAACGTCGCGATCGTTGGCGGGCAGCCGCGAGGCACGCTCTACGGCGTCTACACTTTTCTTGAAGATTACGTCGGTGTCCGCTTTCTCACGGCCGACGACACATTCGTGCCCAAAGTTGGGGGCTGGCGGGTCATCGGGCCTGTTGACCGTACATATCGTCCTCCTTTAGTGCTCCGTCACAGCTACTTTCGGGAGAACAGTATCTCGCCCGCGTTCGCCACTCGTCTCCGCAACAATGCGATCACAGACGATCCCAAGTACGGCGGCCGCACCGGGATGCAAACGATCAACCACAGCTTCGGCCGCCTGCTTCCGTCTTCCAAGTACGGAAAAGATCATCCCGAGTACTACGCGCTCGTCAACGGCAAGCGGCTCGCGCCGGTTAAAGACGATTGGCATCAAACGCAACTCTGCCTGACCAATCCCGACGTGCTACGGCTTGTTACTCAAGCCGTGCTCGACGAAATTGATGCCAATCCGAACGTCGACAGCGTATCGGTAAGTCAGAACGACGACGACAAATATTGCCGCTGCCCCAAGTGCGCCGCGATCGACGATCGCGAAGGCACGCCGATGGGGTCGCTGCTCAACTTCGTCAACGCGGTCGCCGCGCAAGTGGCCAAACATTACCCGCACGTCAGAGTGGGAACGCTCAGTTATTGGTATTCTCGCAAGCCGCCAAAAACCCTCAAGCCGGCTCCGAACGTGTTGATTCAATTGTGCAGCATTGAATGCTGCCCTTTACACGCAATCGATGATCCAGCGTGCGCGCACAATCGCAAATTCTGTGAGGATGCCGACGGCTGGGCCAAAATCTGCCAGAACTTGTCAATCTGGAACTACAATGTCAACTTCCACAACTACCAGCTGCCGATGCCTAACCTGCGGGTGATTGGGCCGAACGTGCGTTATTTCGTCGCCCACCATGCCAAGGGCGTTTTCATGCAAGCTGCGGGCGATACGGTTGGTTCGGCCTTCTCCGACCTGCACAACTACGTGATCAGCAACTTGCTATGGGACCCCAATCGCAGTGGCGAAGCCCTGCGCGACGAGTTCCTGCGCCTGCACTACGGCCCCGCCGCCGAACCGCTGCGACAGTTGGTCGAGGAATTCGAACAAAAAGCCTTGAGTACCGGCCACAATCCCAGCTGCTTCGCTCCACCGAACCTCTATGGGTTCGACGACGAACTGTTAGCACGCGATGCGCTCGTGGCTTTTAGCCGGGCCATTCAGCTAGCGCCTAACGATATGATGCGCGACCGCGTCGAAAAAGCCTCGCTCTGCGGATACCGACTGGCCATCGAACCGTGCTGGGATCTATCGCCGGGCGCCAAGATCGATCCGGTGCTGCAAGAGCGAATGAAACCACTTGTCAAAAAGTTCTTCAGTCTTTGCTCGAAATACCACGTGACGTATGTGCGCGAAGGCGAAGGCGTCGATAAGGCTAAGCAGCGTCTAAAAGTGCTGTTGTGGGGCAAACAGTCAGACGACTTCTGAACATTTCAATGGAGTACTTATAACACGTACGGCGATAACCGACCCGCGGACTTCGCCGGGCGCCACTGCCGGCTGGGGCAACCTCTGGGTCCAGCAGTGCGGCCTTGTCGCCCTGACCTTGCAGCTTGAAGGTTATTCACAATTTCCAACCGCTTAGCAGTGGCACCCGCGCGCGATTCATCTTTTCGTTCGCTGCAGTCGTTATTCCGTGCTCAGCATTGGCTCGCTCGCGTACGTCTGCTCAAACTGAATCAAATACGAGTCGCCAGTTCCCATGGCATTGTCGCCCCATCCGTAGCTGATCGAACCGGCAAACCCCACATTCTTGATAGCCCTGCATCTCGCACGAATACAGTTTGTCCAGGTGCTGGTGGTTGTTCCGGCGCGGCCCCAGCCGGTTCCCGAGACTGTCTGCCCGTAATGTTCCCCAATAAAAAGCTTGGTCGACGATACTCCGCGGTTCAGATAGGAGTTCTTACTCGCCTGGTATTGCGTTTCGGCCCACGCTTGCATTTGGGCAATGCTACTTCGGCCGTCTTGCCGCAATTCCTCGCCACTGAGATAGCATTCGATCCCGATATATGCGTCTGCTGAAACCGCTTGCCAATCGGAATCATTCGACGCGACTGTCTGGAATGGGGAAAACAGGATGATCTTATGGCCGTAAGTATTCTTCAGACGATGAACGACGTCGTGCACCCACGTCCGATACGTCTGATTGTTAGGCCACGTGCCGGCCGAAATCTCGTTCAACACGATCCAGGTCGTAATGACGCCGGTGCTTGTATAGCGGTCGACACAATATTGATGAATGTCGTCCGCCTTCTGCGTTGCGGTCTTCTGAAGATAGCCCGGGTCGTTGAGCGTGTCGTAATAAGCGGCAATGAAATTGCCGTTGCCGTTCACGGTCGAGCGATAGGCGTCGCTTCCCATTGCCAACACGTGTCCATTGGTGCTTACCCAATTGAGAGCATCAAGCTGACCTGAGCAGAAATGCTTATCACCACAATTGCAACACAGGACTGCTAAATCGAATCGATAGTCGTAAACGGCCTCGGCGGTCGTGGAAAAGACTAACAGCGAAACGACCACCAGAAGCGCCCTACCGCAACTCGAATCCGACCAACGAATGCGACAACTCATCTTTTCCTCCTTCTAGCGCGGACGAAACGTAACGGCGTCGTGTCAAAACGGCTTCGACAATTCTGCCTGCCGAATCCCTCCGTTTCTCAGACGTAATCGATAATTAGGACCAAGATCGACGCTAAGCGACCACGTGCGCATCAGTGCCCTACGAGCAGGGCGTTCCCTGTGATGCGTCCATACGGGACGGGGGAACAACGACAAGTCACGGCAACTTACGCAAAGCGCGAAGCTACGACAATAAGTTCCACTAGTCGAATGCATTTGTCAAGCAGCGACTGAAGGGTATTTGGAATTTCGTTGAAGAAGTTTGATCCACACGCGTCGGTACATCGGCTGCATTGACGTCGCGGCAACGTAGACTGACAGGCGCCAACCGACTACATATCTTCGCGAATTGCGCAGGACTTCAGCAAAGCGGTCAGTCGTGGCTTATACCGAGGTCCTTCAAGAAGCGCGTCGATTTGTACGGCGCATTGAAGCGGACTTGCTTACATGACGGAGCTTTTTTTGAACAATCCTGTGCCGGCGCTCGCTTCGTGTTACCGGTGCCTCCGCCAAGCGCCTTCTGTTCAAAGCCGCCGACTGCCGCGATCCTCTGCGAGGTGGAATGCACAGGTCACTTTGGACGGTTCGAATCGCAACATGTAATCGCCGAGTATCAAGTCGATTGCCGTGTCACGCGCGGTGTACTCCAGATTGATCACTAAATCATAGAGTCGAGGATCAGCCACATCGCGTTGAAAGTATCGCCGAATGAAGTCGGCGCGCCCGCGGTCCGTCTCATTGACGAATTTTTCGGCGTCCGCCCGGCTGCAATGTTGCCGTTCCATGACTCGTTTGATCCGTGGTCTTAGCGGCGCAATCAAGCGCACCGTCAACCCAAGTTCGCGTGGCAAAATAAATTGGACACCCCGCCCTACGAACACGTTGCTTTCGTGCTGTGCGGCTAGAAGCACAAGTTTTCCCAGCCTGCTGACATACTCGGCCTGAGATACCATTTGCTGATCGAGCCACTTGCCAAACGTGTCGTGAAACCACGACGCCGTTCGCTCGTCGACGTAGTCAAGCGCTACCCGCGACCATTGATAATGCTCGGCCATATAGTCGAGTAACTCTCGATCGAGAATTTTCCACCCGAGTTTGTCGGCGAGATCTTTGGCGATCTCCCCCGCGTCGATTCCGGTTTCGCGCGATATGGCAATGTATGGATGAACGAGCTTCTGCGGCACTCTCTTTTCCGTCTCAAGCCGCTGCCGGGTCTCCAGTCCAATCGCCCACATTCGCAACTGTCGTTCGGCAACTTGCGATAAGTCGCGGCTTCTCGGTAGCGCGTTTGTTCTCATCATGGCCTCCTCGACTCCGTCGCGTCGTCCTAGGTTGACAATCCAAAATCGAGCAAAGCTCGTACCACGCCGGCGTTGAAACCCCAAATTGCAAGGATGATTTCCGACCCCCTTAATGCGTGCCTTTTATGCGGCTGGGCGTCGATCACCAACGCGACCGACGACATGCGAGGGATGTGCATATTTGGCACACTCGCAGCACTTTATCCGGATCTCCATTCGCTTCCGCCCTGTAGTGAAATAGCACACCCGTGTTCCCGTCACCACAGACCTGATGACAAGTACTCGTGAATCGATTGGGCAGCGTTTCTTCCCGCCCCCATCGCGAGGATCACCGTCGCCGAGCCGCTGACAATATCTCCACCGGCAAAGACTCCGCGTTTGGTCGTACGCAGCGATTCGGTGTCCGCTACGATATAACCCCACTTATTTGTTTGCATGTCGGGTGTCGTCGATTGAACCAGCGGATTTGCACCCGTGCCGACAGCGATCACCGCCACATCAACTGGCAGAACAAACTCCGAACCCCGAATCGGCACCGGCCGACGCCGGCCCGACTCATCGGGCTCGCCTAGCTCCATCCTCTGCAGCCGAGCGCCAGTCAAAAACCCTTGGTCGTTTCCGAGAAACTCCGACGGATTGTGAAGCGTCATGAACTGCACTCCTTCATCCTTCGCGTGGTGAACTTCCTCGAGCCGCGCCGGCATCTCCGCTTCGCTGCGCCGATAAATAATATACGCGTTACTCGCTCGCAGCCGCAGCGCGCATCGCACCGCATCCATTGCCGTATTGCCACCGCCAATCACCGCCACATTTCGACCTGCACAATCGTAGACCGGCGAATCATAACGCTGCGGGTCATATGCCTTCATAAGGTTTACTCGAGTGAGGAACTCATTCGCCGAGTAAATGCCTCCCAAATGCTCCCCTGGAACGTTCATGAACTTCGGCAGGCCGGCACCGGTGGCGATGAATACGGCGCCGTACCCCATCTCGCCTAGTAGCTCATCAATCGTAATCGTTTTCCCGATCACAACATCGGTTTGGAAATCGACTCCCATTCGACGAAGGTTCTCGATTTCGTTTCGCACAATCTCCTTGGGCAGCCGAAACTCGGGGATGCCATATACGAGCACGCCGCCGATTTCATGCAGCGCCTCGAACACTGTAACTCCATGCCCTTTCTGCACCAAATCGCCGGCACAACTCAGTCCGGCTGGACCGCTGCCGACAATGGCTACTTGCTTGCCAGTGGACGCGTCGCATGTCGGCAAACCGATACTGCCCGTTTGACGTTCGTAATCCGCCACGAATCGTTCGATGTGGCCGATCGCCAGCGGAGCAAACCGTTTCGCTAAGATACAGGCGCCTTCGCACTGGTTCTCCTGCGGACACACACGACCCGTTACGGCCGGCAAAACATTGTCTTCGCGCAACGTCGCCGCCGCCTGCAAATACTCCCCCGCCAGCACCAGCTCCACCACTTCGCGAACCTTCACGCCCACCGGACAGCCATGAACGCACTTCGGATCGGCGCAAGCCAGGCAACGGGCCGATTCCTTCTCCGCAACCGCAGCGGAAAATCCTAAGTTCACCTCGCAGAAGTCACGTGCCCGTACCTTCGCCTCGCGCTCGGGCATCGCCTGTCGCGGGATTTTCGTGCGAGCTTTGGGCGGAAGTCGCTCGGCCATCGAAGTTCACCTTTATAAGTTTTCGCAATTGACCTGCTAATCAATTTCAGGATGCGTACGTCGCAACCGGCAGGCATTCGTCATTTCAAGCTCAGTTTCCGCATCATCTTCAAAGCGCGCCAGTGCTGCTCGTTCCTGCGCGCGGTAAAGCTGATTCCGCTGGGCGAGAACGCGAAAGTCCACGGAATGCGCGTCGAACTCTGGGCCGTCGACGCACGCGAACCGACTCTCGCCGCCCACGAGCACGCGGCAACCGCCACACATCCCCGTGCCATCGACCATGATCGGATTGAGACTCACAATGGTCGGAATCTTGTGCGGCCGAGTTATCTCAGCAACCGCTTGCATCATCGGGATCGGCCCGATCGCCAGCACGCGGTCAATCTGCTGTCCTTCTGCGATTAGCTTTTCGAGTTTCCGAGTCACGAATCCGTGTTCGCCGCAACTACCATCATCTGTCACCACAAAAAGCGTGTCGCTGGTGGTCCGCATTTCGCTTTCGAGGATCAGCAATTGCTTTGTCCTGGCCCCGACGATACTTAGAACCTGGTTGCCGACCTTCTTCAACGCGACCGCCGTCGGATACGCGATCGCCGTCCCTACCCCTCCGCCAATGACAACGACAGTTCCAAAATTCCGAACGTCGGACGCTTTGCCCAGCGGCCCGACGACATCGAGCAGGGTATCGCCAGACTCCAGCATGTTGATCAGCTTCGTGGTCTTCCCCACACCCTGCACGATAACCGTGATGGTGCCGGCATCGACGTCGGCGTCGGCAATCGTCAACGGGACCCGTTCGCCGCGCTCATGCACGCGCACCATGACAAACTGACCTGCTTGGCGCTTTCGCGCAATACGCGGCGTCTCGATTCTCAACAGCTTGATATCCGGTGCGAGGAAGCGCGCCTCTTTAATCGAGTACATGACTGCCACTTCGGTCCTTTGTCATCGCCAGTTGCCGATCGGTGCGCGACACCCTTGCACGAAACGTGCCGGGCCAGAATCTCAGGCAGACAGCGGTTCGCACCCGCTATTCCCTCGTATTCAAAGCGATCTTCAACTTGCGCAAGCGAAAAGTAGCAGCAAGGCACGAAAACCGTGGCTGTGCGTAAACGCACATCGCACACATTTACGATGGCCGGAGGTCCCGAATCCTTACGGGTTCCGGCAGCTTTCCGACAGCGATCCTGGCGCAGCCTTTGCATGATATACGCCCGTGGATGAGCATCACTTTGCGGCTCTATCGCATTCCAGAAGCAGGCATGCGGAGGTTAACGATGAACGTTGTCACCATGCTCGACCTGCGCGATTTGGCGTCGATGGAAGACGGTAGGTTTGTTTCCATTTACATGCCAACTCATCCTACAGGTCGCGAAGGTCAGCAGGATGAAGTGCGCTTGAAGAATTTGCTATCAGCGGCAGAGGAACAACTTGCGGATCGCGGC
>DASZZA010000354.1:0-26953 GCA_035545135.1 Lacipirellulaceae bacterium
ATGCCATTTCTGGCCGAGCACTTTCCACGGCATCACGTCTTCGGGCTTCGCGCCAATGCGCTCGGTGAACCTCTGGAAACCGGCCACGGCCCGATCCAGAAACGCCCAGAACGCCGGGGTATCGATCTCTTGCCACGAATGGGCATCGATTTGCACTTCCTGCCACGGGCCGCGCAGGTTTTTGCACTTCACGCGCGGACCGCGGCCGTATGCTTCAATTTCGTCGATGTCGTTCAGCGGCTTGAGGCCCAGGTCGGCCACCAGCTTTTCGCGTTCGAACGTTTTCTTGGCCGTGCGGAACTTCAGCTTCACCAGCCAGCGTTCGCCGGTAATGGCATGAAAGAACCAGCCATCGGACTTTTTAGCGGCAGTAATCTCCACGATCGATCGATTGTTCCAATTCGTTTCGGCGAAGGCGCCCGATTTCTGAATGCGTCGCTCGATCGCGTCGAGAATGCGACCATCCCACCGGCAGTCGCGCCCATCCCGCGCCACACGATCTTTCGTGTGCCACTGTCGGCCGTCGACTTCCCACGGCATGCGCGTATCGCCACCGACATCCTCGATGTCGAGATCATCCTCGTGCGGAGCGGCCGCGGATTCGAGATTGAACGGTTTTCGCTCAACGAACGGGCCGGCGGCGAGTGCGGGAGCTAAGGCGATGGCGGTGTGACTTAGGAAGGGGGAGGGCGGAAGGGGGAGGGCGGAAGGCCGCGATCTGGATTTCTTCCTTCCACCAACCGGCTTCCCCCTTACCTTTTCGACTATCTGCTCCGGTGTTCCGCAGGCCACAATTTGGCCGCCGTTCGCGCCGGCTTCCGGCCCGAGATCGATCACCCAATCGGCCGTTTTGATGACGTCGAGGTTGTGCTCGATCACGACGACCGTGTTGCCGTGGTCGACGAGGCGGTTCAGCACATCGAGCAGTTTCGCGAGGTCGTCGAAATGGAGGCCGGTCGTCGGTTCGTCAAGAAGGTATAGCGTTTGGCCAGTGTCGGGCCGAGCGAGCTCGGCCGCTAATTTCACGCGCTGGGCCTCGCCGCCCGACAGTGTCGGGGCACTCTGGCCAAGCGTGAGGTAATCAAGTCCGACGTCGCATAGCGTTTGCAGAATTCGGCGTATCTTCGGGATGTTGCCGAACAACCGGGCGGCCTCGCCGCACGACATGGCCAGCACGTCGGCAATCGTTTTGCTGTGGAAGCGCACCTCGAGCACGTCAGGGTTATAGCGCAAGCCGCGGCACGTTTCGCACTCGACCCATACGTCGGGCAGGAAGTGCATCTGGATGCAAATTTGGCCGTTGCCTTCGCACGCCTCGCAACGTCCGCCGGGAACATTGAAGCTGAATCGCCGCGCGGTGTAGCCGCGTAGCTTCGACTCGGGCAGTTGCGAAAACAGCGCGCGAATCAGGTCGAACACGCCCGTGTAGGTGGCTGGGTTCGATGTAGGTGTGTTACCCAGCGGCTGTTGGTCGACGCGGATGACTTTGTTGATTTGCTCGATGCCGCGGACCAAATCGTGCGCGCCCGGCACAGTGCTCGCGCGGTGCAGCGATTTGGCCAATTGATTGTAAAGAATGTCCTCGACCAGCGAGCTCTTGCCGCTGCCGCTGACGCCAGTGACGGCGGTGAGCGTGCCGAGGGGAATCTGGACGTTGATATTCTTCAAGTTGTTATGTCGGGCGCCAACGATCTCGATGAAGGCGGAAGGCGGAGGAGAGAAGGGGAAATTTGCAGCCGTTTTCCCTTCCGCCTTCCCCGTTCCGCCTTCCACTCTCCGATTGATCGGCACGGGTATCGCCTTCTTGCCGCTCAAGTACGGTCCCGTGACGCTGCCGCGAGACTTTGTGATCGTCTCTGGTTCGCCGGACGCGACGATTCGGCCGCCGAGCCGGCCGGCGCCAGGGCCGAAATCGACTAAACCGTCAGAGTTGGCGATGACTTCACGATCGTGTTCGACGATCACGAGCGTGTTGCCCAAGTCGCGGAGCTTTTTGAGCGCAGCGACTAGCCGGGCGTTATCGCGCGGATGGAGGCCGATCGTCGGCTCATCGAGCACGTACAGCACGCCGCATAGCCCGCTGCCGACCTGACTGGCCAAGCGAATGCGTTGGGCTTCGCCGCCGGAGAGTGTCGGCGCCGAGCGGCCGAGCGTGAGGTAGTCGAGACCCACATCGACCAAGAACGTGAGCCGGTTTTCGATTTCGCGAATCAGCTCGCCGGCGACCTTCTTTTCGTTGGCGGCCAACTTCCATTTTTTTACTTGTGCCAGCAGTTCGCCGAGTGGCGTGCGTCCGATCTGGTCGAGGGTTCGATCGCGGAGCCGAACGGCCGCCGCGTCGTCGCGCAGCCGGCTGCCGCCGCACTCGCTGCAATCGATCTCGCCGACGAATTGCTCGAGCAAACTGCGCAACCGTGGCGAGAGTTTGGATGCTTCTTCGAGCGCGGGGTAAAGGCCTTTGTACTGGAAGCGAAAAAGGGGACGGGACACTTTTCCAGCAGCAACAGCTGCTTGCTGCTCTGACTTTGAGCGCGAAAAAGAATCCCGTCCCCTTTTTCCGACTTCGATCCAATCGTCGCCGGTTCCGAATAACAGCGTGCGTCGCTGCCGGGGTGACAGGTCGTTATACGGAACATTGATCGGCACGCCGGTGTGCGCGGAAAGTGCGGACAGCATGTGCTGTGACACGGGCAGGCTCACATCGGGCCAGACCAACAGCGCGCCTTTGGCGAGCGTCAAATTGGCGTCTCGCAGGAGTGCGGCCGGGTTGGCGCCGATTTGCGTACCAAGGCCTTCGCAGGCGGGGCACCAACCGAGCGAGCTGTTGAACGAGAAATTGTGCGGGCTGAGCGTATCGAAGCTGCGGCCGCATTTTTCACACGCCAAATGCTGGCTGTGGACGCGCACGGGCCAGCGCGGTTCGGCCAGGTTGTCGTCAGGATGGGCGACGTGTACGACGCCCCTACCGAGCGACAGGGCGTTCTCCACGCTGCCAGCGATCCGCGAACGAGCGTCGGGCCGCACTACAACTCGATCAACAATCACTTCCACTGCGTGTTTCCGCCGGCGGTCGATCGTCGGCGTTTGGTCGAGCGAATGCGTTTCGCCGTCGATCCGCACGCGCACGTATCCGCCGCCGCGGAGCGAATCCCACAATGATTCGTATTGTTCGCCGACCTCGACCTCGACCGGCGCCATGATGTAGAGCTTTGTTCCGTTCGGTTCTTCGAGCAGTTTGTCGACGATTTGATCGCTCGTTTGCGTGCCGATCGGAATGTCGCATTCCGGACAATGGGGCTGGCCCAAACGGGCAAACAGGATGCGGAAGTAGTCGTAGATTTCCGTCACAGTGCCGACGGTCGAACGGGGCGTGTGGCCCGTGTTGCGCTGCTCGATGGCGATGGCGGGTGATAGGCCGTCGATGTGATCGACCTGCGGTTTTTGCATCTGGCCGACGAACTGGCGAGCGTAAGAGCTGAGGCTTTCGACGTATCGCCGCTGCCCCTCGGCATAGATCGTGTCCATCGCGAGCGACGTTTTGCCCGAACCGCTCGGACCGCAAAACACCGTCATCTGGTCGCGCGGGATATTCACGTCCAGGTCGCGCAGGTTGTGCTGCCGAGCGCCGCGAACCGTAATGTGCGTCGCTTCGCGGGCCGGTTTTCCATTGCTCGCCTGCTTTCGGGACGCTTGCCGTTTAGAGGATTGTTGCAAGCTAGACCGCAAGCAGTCGGCAAGCAGTGGCGCAAGCGCGCGGCCGGTGTGCGAATCGGGATGTTGGGCTACTTCCTCCGGCGTTCCAACTGCGACGACTCGTCCGCCCGCGCCGCCACCTTCGGGACCGATGTCGATGATCCAATCGGCCGTTTTCACAACGTCTAGATTGTGCTCCACGACGAGCACAGTATTGCCGGCGTCGACAAAGTCGTGCAGCACTTTGAGGAGCAGCTCGATATCGGCGAAGTGCAGCCCGGTCGTCGGCTCGTCGAGCAGGTAAAGCGTACGGCCGGTGGATTTTTTCACAAGCTCTCGGGCCAGCTTGATGCGCTGCGCTTCGCCACCTGAAAGCGTCGGCGAGGGTTGGCCGATCTTAATATAGTCGAGCCCCACCGCATGCAGCGTGCTCAGCTTGTGATGGATTGCCGGGATGTTTTCGAAGTGGCCGAGCGCTTCCTGCACATCCATTTCGAGCACTTGGGCGATGTTCTTTTCCTTGTACATCACCTGCAGCGTTTCGCGGTTGAAGCGATGGCCGCCACACACCGGGCACGTGACCCACACGTCGGCCAAAAAATCCATTTCGAGCCGGTTGGAGCCGTTACCCTCGCACGCTTCGCATCGGCCGCCTTGCACGTTGAAGCTGAAACGGCCCGGTTTGTAACCGCGACGTTTCGACTCGGGAAGCTGTGTGTACAGGTTGCGAATGTCGTCGAACAGCTTGATGTACGTGCCTGGATTCGAGCGCGGAGTGCGGCCGATTGGCGATTGATCGATGACGATCAGCTTGTCGAGTTGGTCGACGCCTTCGATCCGCTCGTGCGTGCCCGGTTGGCCTTTGCCACCCATCAAATCGCGCAATAGCGCTTCGGCCAGGATGTCGTTCACGAGCGAACTTTTGCCCGAGCCGCTCACCCCCGTGACGCAGACGAACGCGCCGAGCGGGATTTCGACGTCGATGTTTTTCAAGTTGTTATGGCGGGCGCCGCGGATGAGGAGCGAGGAGCGAGGAGCGAGGAGCGAGGATTTGCCATCCGAACTCGTCTCGCTCCTCGTTCCTTGCTCCTTGATCCTCCGCCGGGCCGGCACCTCGATCTTACGTTTGCCAGATAAAAACGCGCCCGTCACGCTGCGCGGCTTCTTCGCGATTTCGTCGGCCGTGCCGACGGCCACCACTTCGCCGCCGCGCACCCCGGGGCCGGGGCCGAAATCGATCAGATGATCGGCGGCCCGCATGGTTTCTTCATCGTGCTCGACGACCACGACCGTGTTGCCCAGGTCGCGCAGCTCGGCGAGAGTATCGAGCAACCGCTGGTTGTCGCGCGGGTGGAGACCGATCGACGGTTCATCGAGGATGTAGAGCACGCCAACGAGTCCGCAGCCGATTTGTCCGGCGAGTCGGATGCGCTGCGATTCACCGCCGGAGAGTGTCGGCGCCGTGCGGTCGAGTGTCAGATATTCGAGGCCGACGTTTTGCAGGAAGCCTAACCGGCCGCGAATTTCTTTCAGCACCTGGGCCGCGATTTGTTTCTCGTTGCCTTCTAGCACCAAGTCGGAGAAGAATTCGACCGCGTCGGAAACTGCCAGCGCACAAACTTCGGGCAGCGTTCGCTGCGGCCGATCGGCAAATCGCTTGTTCGCTGTTTGCACGGTGACGGTGCGCGCTTGTGGATTGAGCCGTTGTCCACCGCAATCGGGGCAACGGATGACATTCATGTACTGTTCGAGTTTACGCAGCTGCGCCGTGGTTTTGCTGGTACGATACTTTTCCAAAAACTCCGGAATGAGACCGTCGAACGTACCGCCGTATTTCTGCGCCGCCTTTCCAGCTCGCCAGGTATACGTGATGTGCTCTTCGCCTGTGCCCCAGAGCCAGATGTCGCGTTCTTTCTTGGTGAGCTCCTTCCACGGTTTTTCGAGCAGGGTGCCGTCGTGGAGGCCGAACTTGCGTTCCATCGTATCGGCCACGCCGCGATAGATGTGTCGCTTCCAGCGGCCCAAATCTTTCCACGGTCCTACCAGCTCGATGCAGCCGAGGACGAACGACTTGTCCGGGTCGGGAACGAGACGCTCGGGATCGAAACTGAAAAACTCGCCCAGTCCATCGCACGTGAGACACATACCGTGCGGGCTGTTGAAGCTGAACAATTGCGGCGTCGGCTCTTCGAAGCTGATGCCGCAATCGGTGCAGGCGAAGTAGGAAGAGAGGACGATGTCATCCGGTTGCGTGCCAGCAGCACGACGCTTGGTTGAAGGCGGAAGGGGAAAGGCGGAAGGGGGAGGGCCCGCCATCGAGCTTTCTTCCTTCCCCCCTCGGCCTTCCGTTTTCCCCCTTTCCATGACCGCGACAACAATGTTGCCATTACCGACCGTGAGCGCCGTGTCGACCGCTTCGGCCAGTCGCGCGCGCACGGCGGGGCCGGCCTTTAGCCGGTCGACGACCACCTCGATGTTGTGCCGCATCTGGCGGTCGAGCGAGAGGTCATCGGTTAACGAAACATAGCGACCGTCGACGCGGGCTCGGACGAAGCCCTGCTTGCGCAAGTCCTCGAACAGATCTTTGTATTCACCCTTCTGGCCGCGGATGACCGGCGCCAGCACGGCGAACTGCGTTCCTGTGGGAATCGCCAGAATGCGGTCGATGATTTGCTCGCGCGTTTGGGCCGTGATCGGGCGACCGCACTTCGGGCAGTGTCCGTGGCCCACGCGCGCGAAGAGCACGCGGAGAAAATCGTAAATCTCGGTAATCGTGCCGACGGTGGAGCGAGGATTATTGCCCGACGATTTCTGAGAGATCGAAATCGACGGGCTGAGGCCGCTGATGTGATCGACCTCGGGCTTGGGCATCTGTCCCAGGAATTGCCGGGCGAAGGTGGACAGACTCTCCACGTATCGCCGCTGCCCCTCGGCATACAGCGTGTCGAACGCGAGCGAGCTTTTGCCGGAACCGGATACGCCAGTGAGGCAGATCAGCTTATTCCGCGGCAGCGTAACATCGACGCTGCGCAGGTTGTGCTCGCGGGCACCACGGATAACGATATCGGAAGCGGGCATTAAAGCGCCGATTGGTTTTGCGAATCGCGAAACTGGCTATTCTATTCCCGGAACAACAATCGGGAAAGGTGACGATTTTTCGCCGACACGTCTTACATCAATGACAAGTGCAAGCAGCGCGAAATACGAACTTTTGGATTTCGGCGACGGCCGGAAGTTAGAGCGGTTTGGGGCCGTCGTGGTCGATCGGCCGTGCCCAGCGGCGGAGGGTGCGCCCAAAGCGCGGCCGGAGTTGTGGCGCGACGCGGCGGCGCAGTTTGAGCGGCGCACCGGCGAGGGCGTGTGGATTCCGCGGCGCGAGAAATGGATGCCCGACGACTGGCATGTAGAGTTCGACGTTGGTGCGGCAATTCAATTATCGCTCGATGCATTGCCGTCGGGGCAGGTCGGTGTATTTCCGGAGCAGCGCGCGAATTGGGAGTGGATTGCGCTGCAGGTTGAGCGCGCTAAGGCGGTGCCGCAAAACAATTTCTCTCAGGAAGAGGACGGCGTGAGGCCGGTGAACAAGGCACCCTCACCCCGGCCCTCTCCCGGAGGGAGAGGGAGCGCGAGGCGGGTTTTGAATCTTTTTGCGTACACCGGCGGCAGCACGCTGGCGGCTGCGGCGGCGGGGGCTGAAGTTGTGCATGTCGATGCGGCGCGGAGCGTGGTGGATCGCGCGCGGCAGAACGCGGCGCTATCGGGGCTTGCAGAGCCGCCAATTCGGTGGATTGTGGAAGACGCGATGAAGTTCTGCCGTCGCGAAGTGAAACGCGGCAATCGTTACGACGCGGTGATTCTTGATCCGCCGACGTATGGGCATGGGCCGAAAGGCGAACCGTGGAAGATTAGTGAGCATTTGCTGCCGCTGTTGCAGTTGTGCAGCGAGCTTACCGCGGAGAACCGTGCATTTGTGCTAATGACCTGCCATTCGCCGGGAATTGGGCCGGCCGAATTATCGGCATACCTGTCGGAAGGCATCTTCGGCCATTGCGATCAGCCGCCGAAATCAGGTGAGTTGTTTTTGGAAACAGCTGGTGCGAGACGGTTACCGAGCGGCATCTTCGCGCGGTGGCCGGCGTAGTTAGCCCCCGGTCAATGACCTGGGGCTAAACGGATTCTCCATCCGCACGATGTGGAAACGATTTCGACAAATCGACAATCGGTGCGCCGCCGGTACGTAGTTCATCAATCATCGCGCGTAATTGCAACGGATCGGACGGATCAAGTGCGCGAAGCGTATCGAGGACTTCGTCGGCCAGTTTACGCTTACCAAGCTTTTCGAGGCAAGCAATGAGGCCGCGCCCGGCTGCGAAGAACGGCCCGTTTGCTGGCTGCGAGTACAACAGCGGCTTTGGCATTTTCGCGCGGCGGAGCGCTTGCAGACCCAATTGATAACCGGCGCCGTAATGACCGCGGGCAAGCGCCAAATCGCCTTTTTCCATCGCGAGATCGCCTAGCAGCGCGTGCGCCGCGATGAATTCGCTGCAACCTGAAAGAAGCCAGCGCAACTCATCGAGGGCAACCTCCGTTTCGCCGGCCTCGATCATCAGTTGTGCTTCCTCCAAATCTTCGGCGCGATCGCGCACGCAACGTGGATGCACGAACATCCAACTTAGGCCATCGGCGGAGCGGCGCACGCTCAATCCACTGGGTGACGGAGGTTGCCGCTTACTGTGGGTTTTGCGCTTGGACAAGGCGTTCGCGTCGTTCGCAAGGACGAATGTATCTTAGCAACAGGTGGCAGGCGTTAGCGGCAGTATATTCGGCGTGGCCGCCGACGCTAATCGATCAGATGTTGGCCGAGTTCGTAGATTTCCTCGGCATCGAGCACGAGATCGTTGGCTTCAAACAGGCGGCGGATGGCGGCCTTGTGAAGCTTCATTTTGAGGCTGCCAACGCCGATGGCCCCATAACAAACTTGGCCTCCGCGCTCGACGGCTTTGTCGCCGGGTTCAATGCCAGCGATCCCAGTGGGCGGCACCGCGTTGAGATCGATCGCGACCTTGAGTGTATGGCACCGGCTGCGGACGTGTTCCGACACCAATACAACACCCGGCGCGCCGGCTGCGATCACGACCGCGGCATCGGTGAGTGCACTATGAACGGAGGCCTCGTCGTGAGCTTCGCAGGCGACCAATTGCGCGTGTGGCAATACCCTGCGGACGTCATCACAAACCTGCCTCGCTCGTTCCAATTTCCGCGAGGCCGCTCGAACAACGGCCCCTTCGCCGGCCATTAATCTCACGACCCGCCGGCCCACCGAACCAGTCGCGGCCAGTACCGTCACCATCTGACCGGCGAGAGGCAAATGTTTTCGGGCGCTGAGCACCGCGGCAGCCGCGGTGGTGTTCGCACCGTTGGAATCGAGCATCACCGACACCCGCATCGGACCAAAAAAGCACTCGCGCGTTTTGGCGAGCAGGGCATCGCCGGCCGCCACGTCGCTGCCACCGATGAAAATGGCCGTGCTTTTGAGTTCAGCCGGGCCGCGAGTGAACATCGCACCATAGACCAAGGCGCGCACCGCATCCGGCGCGATGCCGCCCTGACGCAGTAACTGATCCGCACCGGCGTCGATCGCGACGACCGCGTCGAAAACGCTCGGCTGCGGGTCGGTATCGAAGCAGAGGAGGATTTTGGAGGGTCGAGGGTCAGAACGATCCATCACAGTGCGATCCTATAATCTTCTGGCCCTGGTCCCCCTCAACACGCAACCCTCGGCGTTGCGCTAGAACCCACGGAACGGGTGGGCCGCCTTATCTTTGCCGGCGATGATCTCGTCGATCGTGGGTTTGCCGGACATCGCGTTTTTGAGGGCTTCCTTGGTTGCTTGGTAATTGTAATCGTAGATTTTCTTGTCGTCCGAAGCGTCCCAGTGAATGAACACGCCGCAAACGCAGACGAAATCTTCTGCTTGTTTCTTCGAGATCAATCCTTCGGCCACCGAATCGGCAACTGCCTTGGCGACGGCCGCTTGGGCCGGGCCGAACATTTGGACTGCCTGCTTCGCGCCTTTGATCGTTACTTTGGTGATCATCACGGTGGCCGGTTTGGCGAGCAAATTCGGGGCGAGGACGGCCAACAAATTCGAGTGGCCTTCGCTTTGCCGTGCCAGGGCGTTGGCAAACGCTCCGCCAACCGGGCCGTTCTTGTCGCCGATCACAAGATCGATATGGGCAACTTCATTTCCTTCGCCCGCCAATGCTTCGCCGATAAACATGCTCATGCGAAATCTCCTTAGCAAGTCAGGCTGCAGCCCGACATTTACAGGTGAAGTATGTCAGGCTGAAGCCTGACCTACCGAGTCGTTGCAACAAAATGTTGGCCGGAAAGCGAAGAATATCACACCGCAGCTCGTTTGCAAGGGAGCGCCGATTTCGAGCGCAGTGTAGCGCGATTGCCGGCGAATACCTGAGTTTCTGGACAAATCGGTCGGATTCTGGAAGAATAAAAGCATAGCGTGGTCGCCAGACGTTTTGTAGCGGCTCAGAGCCACTACTGCTCGCCAGATCATGTTCGGTGGTCGCGCTATCCATTTGCTTGTCATTTTCCCGGGGGAACACCGGACGGAACAGAACGACGCTTCTAAACGAACGGAAGGGTATTGCTATGAGGCACGATCGTCGAGGTTTTACGTTGGTCGAGCTGTTGGTCGTGATCGCAATCATCGGCACGTTGGTGGCGCTTTTATTGCCGGCGGTGCAAAGTGCCCGCGAGACGGCCCGTAAGAACACGTGCACGAATAACATGAAGCAAGCTATGACGGCACTGATTAACTACGATTCCTCTCTGCGCAAGCTGCCTGGTTACACGAACGAGCTCTATAATCCCAACGGTTCAAAGACGGGCAATCCGCCCAATTTCACATCCAGTTATGCCAGGCGCGCGAGCTGGGTCGTCAAGATCTTTCCGTACATGGAAGAACAATCGCTGTGGGATTCATGGTCCACACAGTTTGGCGTGAACCCGCCGGCGCCTTCAATTGCCAGTCTGACCTGCCCCAGCAACGTGCCGGAAGTGGCCAGTGCGCCGTCGCTCGCGTATGTTGTCAATGCGGGTGAGGCGTTTACCGATCCTACTCGCGGGTCTGGTAGCGGTTATTTGGCAAAGAACACGGAAAACGCTGCGAATGGGGTATTCTTCGACGACAACAAGAACCCCAACGTTGGTCCCGCGGACGGGCGAGAGTTGCAGCCGCGGCTCCAGGTTAGTTTAGATGGTGGAATTCCAGACGGCACGACGAAGACGGTGATGTTGTCCGAAAGCGTGCACACGGTCTATTACTCGTACGAAGCAATTCCAAGCGGGACCACGTATGCGCAGAACGATGGCAGTTCGATCGTAGATTGCAAGCATATTTTTGGCTTCGTGTGGACCAACAACCCGACTTTGTACGAGAAGATCAATGGCGATAAAAACTACGATCAAAACCCGCCTGGTCCACCGGACGCGAGTAATCCGATGGTTTCATTTGCTGACGTGACGAAGTATGAGCCCTACGGATGGCCCTCGAGCAATCACCCGGGCGGCGTCAACATGGCGTTCTGCGGGGGCCAAGTGAGATTTGAAGCAGAGTCGATGGATCCGGTCGTTTACGCTCAGTTGATGACGTCGAACCACGTCAAATCGAATCTTACGAACGACCGGACGATGCAAGCGCCGACGGACGTTTATTGATCGAGTCCTTACTTGTCCTTGTCCGTGTGAAAGGCGGTCTGGGCGAGCAGCGTGGTTGCCAATCACACAGGCACAACCGGGCGCAGGTCTTCGCGCGCGTAAAGATCTTCGACCGGCTCGTTGTTTTCTGAAATCTGGTAGCGGGTGGCGCGGTCGCGCTCGTCCCAAAACATTTCGCGGATGATGCCGGTGCGCGGTTCGTTGCGCATTCCTCGGCTGAGCACTTCGACCCAGTCGCCGATTTCGAAGCCTTCGTGCGGCACTTCTCGCCAAAGAGTTCGCCGCACCCGCAGCGTGACACTGCCGTAGTGCATGAGAAGATACTCTCCGTCGACGCCGTTGCGACGGAACACGCGGTTGCTGGGGATCATCGCCCGCGCGATCGCGACATCGTCCGGATGGAGCCAATCATTTCCGTCTTGCGGCCACCATGGGTAGTAGCCGTATTTTGGATCGGTCTTGAGAGGCGGCATCACGACTGGCCTCCGCAAGCGCTACTTGACTCGGAGCATCCGCTCAAGTGCAACGAGTGCCCAGCGCGCTGTTTCTTCATCCACCTCGATAACGTTCAACGGCTTAGCGGCGGCCAGGTTCTCCAGGCTCCAGCACAGATGGGCCAAGTCGATCCGATACATCGTGGCGCACATGCACACGACCGGTGACAGGAAATAGATCTCTTGCTCGGGATGTTCGTGCTTAAGCCGGTTCACCAGGTGAAGTTCCGTGCCGATTGCCCATTTGCTACCGGGAGGAGATGCCTCGACTGTCCTGATGATTTTGCCCGTCGAGCCCGAAACGTCGGCCAGCTCGAATACATCGCGCGGGCATTCCGGATGCACGAGAATCTTGATTCCCGGATGCTTCTCGCGAAGCATCCGCACGTGCTCGGGGCGAAACATCTGATGGACGCTGCAATGTCCCTTCCAAAGAATCACCTTGCTATTTCGAATATGATCTTCGCTATTGCCGCCCAGTGAATCGGCGTACGGGTCCCAGAGGGGCATCTGGTCGAGCGAGATTCCCATTCCGAGAGCCGTGTTGCGGCCAAGGTGCTGATCGGGAAAGAACATCACCCTGCTCGTACGGGCGAAGGCCCAGTGAAGGGCAGCTTCGGCGTTGGACGACGTGCAAACAATGCCGCCATGCCGACCGACGAATGCTTTCAAGCTGGCCGCCGAGTTGATGTACGTTACCGGCGTGATATCGTCGCAATCGAGCACTTCGCCGAGCTGATCCCAGGCATCGACGATTTGATCGATCGCCGCCATATCGGCCATTGAGCACCCTGCCGCCAGATCGGGCAGGATAACCGGCACTCGTTCGCCGCCGCGTTGGGCGAGCTTCTCCGGACGATTGACCAGAATGTCGGCCGTTTCGGCCATAAAATGAACGCCGCAAAACACAATGTAGCGGCACTCGCTGCTCTCGGCCGCGTGTTGGCTGAGACCATAGCTATCGCCGCGCCAATCGGAGAGCGCGATGACTTCGTCCTGCTGGTAATGGTGGCCCAGGATGATTAACTGCGGCCCCAGTCGCTCGCGTACCGCCTGGATCCGGGCGGTCAATTCGTCGTTCCCGAGCGATTTGTAGGGCCGAAGGTCGCTAGGGGGCGCGGGGATTTCGAGAGTCGTGGGCATGGCAAAACCAAGGCTGTTAATTATCGCTGCATGATAGCATCGGCGCGGTTGCGACAATTATACGACAAGAGACTATTGCAAGCGAATCACGACAAGTATATGCCACGCAAGCAACAGTTCGATGGCCCCCACATTTGCGCACCGGCCCCAGTCCAAAAACGGCTGCGAGAAGCTATCGCTTTTGGAAAGTTTGCTGTCGATTCCGGCCGATAACGCATACGTGCCTGGTGTCTGTTTCTCGGCGGCAATTGACAAAGCGTTATGGCCGAAGCGACCCCTGAAAACCTGGGCCCACCGGCCGCCGTGGCAGAAGCTACTGTAGCCCCTGAGGCTGAGAAGCCGATCGACGGCATCGACGCCGAGTTGGACCGCCTGCCGACTTACGCACGCGGTCTCTTGCGAATCCGTGTGCCCGTGCAAGTGACGCTGGCGTCGCAGCGCAAGAGCATTCAAGAGATCATCGAGCTCGGACCGGGTTCGATCATCAAATTCGATAAGACCTGCGACGAGCCGCTAAACCTGTGCGTGGGCGACCAACCAATCGCTCAGGGCGAGGTCGTCAAGGTAGGCGACAAGTTTGGCCTGCGGATCGGGGCGTTAATGCGCGCGGGACTGACAACAGAAACAAGCGTCGAATAGCGCAATTGATTCGCAATTTCGAGCTAAGCCACTCGTCGCGCATAACCAACGGCCTGATGAGCAACAGGCCAAGTCCTCCCATTCCCAACAGCATCCAAGTTCCCGGCTCGGGAACGGCGGCAGAAATGCTCGTGGACCGAATTGAGATGAGGCTGCCAGCTGCTTCGGACACGGCGCCGAAGTTTGTTCGCCACGCGTCATATCCAGTCGGGCTGCCGTCGGATTTCCGCCACATGACTTAGTCGGCTGCATCTACAATGCCGTCGTGGTTGTAATCGCCATCGAGCGATGGCTCGGGAACTGTGGTGACGAACACGCCGGACGTATCGTTGAAGTCGCCGTCCATCAAGGTGGCGGAAAAGGCGATCTGACCATCGTTGTCGAAGCCGCTGGTAACGTTCGTGCCCGACATGCCAAAGGAACCGTCTAAACCCATGAAGTTCAGGAACTCAATCTGTCCAAGATCGCCGGGTGCGACTTCGATCGTGTCGCCTTGACCAATAATGCGGTGGAGCACGCCGTTGCGATCGGTGGCGAAGATCACGTCGGGGAAGCCAGGCCCATCGAGTTGGGCCATAAACGCCACTTGGCCCAGGTCGTTAGCCGTCCAACGAACGATGTTGGAGATCGTGGCATCGCCGGAATCAGAGGCGGGTGTATCGGTGAGAGCAATGGCATGGAGTAAGCCACCGGAATCGCTGAACAAACCGCTGCGCCCGTCGGCGATCGACGATTCGAAAGTCACTTCGTTATTGGTACCAATGGCGAAGGTGTCGGTGCGAATCTGGTCGAACATGGAGCCGGTGCCGGGCGCAGTTTCGCTTTCGTAGGCGACCTTTTCGACGCTGCCGCTGCGCTGAGCCCAGTCACGGGCCCGCAGCCGCGTCAAGAATATGAAAACTCGACGACTGGCAAAGCCGAAACGTGAATGCGGCTCGCGCATGGATTGTAAGTCCGTTGAGAAGCCAAGACTTAGCACCTAGGATTGACGACGGTTGGGGGGCCTTTGAGGGGAAGCCCGGGATGAACCTGCGTCGGGAACATTCCCCGCAACAGATAAAAACCTGCCTCGGACAAGGTGCCCGAGGCAGGTTTTACTTCTCGATCGAGAGCTTTCGTAAGCAAATCGCTTAGCGAAGGAAGCTCGTGCGAACGACATCGCGCTGCTGACCAATCGAGGCATTCGGATCAGCCATGGGGCGCGGCGGAATCGGGTTGACCGAAGCACCAGCTTCTGCCGGGGCCTTCGGAGCCTTTTCGCCGCCGTCCTTCTTGTCGCCGCAACCGCAGTTGCCCTGGCAACCACCGCAGCAACCGGAATCACAGCAGCCGCAGCTATTGCAGCAGCAGGACGGTTCACAGCAGCAGCCGCAACCGCAGCTATGGCAACGGAATAGACCGCACAGGCGATCGCACAAGCTGGTCAGGCAGCAACCGTGATTGCAGCAGCACGAGTTGCAGCAGCTATTGCAGCAACCCTGATCACAACCACAGCTCTGTTGGCAGCAGCACGAGGGCTCGCAGCAGCAGCTCTTTTCGCAGCAGCAGCTCGGCTCACAGCAGCTGTTGCAGCAGCTATGGCAACGGAACATGCCGCAGAGCCGATCGAGGATGCAGCAGCCACCACCACCACAGCAGCTGTTGCAGCACGACGGTTGGCAGCAGCAGCTTTGCTCACAGCAACAGTTCTGCTGGCAGCCACATGACTGTTCGCAGCAGCAGCTCTTCTCGCAGCAGCTGCAGCTTGGTTCACAGCAACAGCCGCAGCCGTTGCCGAGCATGCGATCCAACAAGCAGAAGCCGAAGCTCGGGCTTGCTAGAGCGAAGCTCACCATGAGCGCTCCCAAAAACTTGTTCATCGGACATCGTCTCCTATATGTTGGAACCAGCCGATGCAAAAGATTGACCGACTTCCGGCAACGCGCGATGCCGCCCCACGCCGAAGTGTTGAGTCGGTCGTGCGAGGACGGACGCAAGGCTACGCCGTTGTCGTCAGGCGGGTCCGGCGTAAGGGGCACTTAAAAGTGCCGGGGGTCGGAATCAGGCGGGCTGCTTCGGAGGGTTCCCACGGTTGGGCGCCAACACCAGTCGAGTCAATCCTTGACTCGAATAGTCCGGGCCGGGTTGACGCGCAGACTTTTTGCCGCAAGAGGCACGCGGGTGCATCGCATGCGACATCCATCCTATCGACCTCTCACAGAAGAGCGCTTGAATCAAGCGCAAGTAATTTTCAGTACATGGCTTACCTCAACTGTTACGTCGAGTCTGCACGCTACAAAGGATGGTGAAAGAGTAGCGCCTCGGTCGTCGGTAAGGGCAAGCGTGGCTCGTTTGTCGGGTGTCTGATATAGTTAGGAAAAGTGTGCGGTCGCAACAACGGCTGCCGAGTTTCCGATTGCGGATTCAACGTGTGCAAACAAGCACGCTCATTCACACCTAAGAGCGGCGTGCGCCGCAAAAACTCGCGGCTGCCAGCACCCTTGCCCAATATGGCTTTTTGCCGGTAGGGTAAAGTTTGACGGCCGGGCAAGTTTCGGCAGCCGCGTGAAGCCCCCCCGTTATAGGTCCCAATTCATTTATAGGGCGGAGTACGCCGCAATGAGCTTTCTGTTGAAATTCCGAGCTGGGATGCTGTTAAGTTGTGCCTGCTTGTGTTTGCCCGCAGCAGTAAGTATCGCAGCCAAGCCCGACCCAATGGACTGGCCGAACTGGCGCGGGCCGCAACAAAACCGCGCGTCGACAGAAAAGAACCTCGTCGAGAAATGGGACCCGGCCGGCGGCCCCGGCAGCAACCTGCTGTGGAGAAAGAAGGAGTATGCGGGCCGCTGCACTCCCATCGTGATGCGCGGGAAGTTGTACATGATCGTGCACGACCAGCCCGATACGCCGGACGAAGGCGAGAAAGTTGTATGCGCCGATGCCGTAACGGGCAAACCTATTTGGGAACACCGAATGAACGTGTACCTTTCCGATGTTCCGGCCGACCGAGCGGGCTGGTCGAGCTGCGTCGGAGACCCTGATACAGGGCGAATCTATGCCCAGAGCGTTTGTGGCTATTTCTGCTGCTTGGAAGGAGACTCGGGCAAATTGATCTGGGATCACAGCTTACACGAAGAGTACGGCTTGATCTCAACTTTCGGCGGGCGGACAAACTTTCCCTTGGTATTCGAAGATAACGTAATCACGAGCGCCGTCGTCGTCGGTTGGGGAGACAAGCCTAAGTGGGGTCGTTTCGCTCTACCGGCACACCGCTTCATGTGCTTCGACAAAGCCACAGGCGAATTGCGTTGGATCAGTGGAACCAACATCAGCCCCTATGATACGACATTTAGCACACCCACGATTCTGCCGATCGGCGGCCGGCAGCAAATGATCTTTTGCTCCGGCGATGGGGGCGTATGGTCGTTGCAGCCGCGCACGGGAAAGCCGATTTGGGGCTATCCATTCGGCCGGGCCGGCATCAATATATCGCCGCTCGTGACGCCCGAAGGCCGTGTGTTCGCCAGCCAGGATTGCGAGAATACGTTTGGACCTGGGCGTGGCTCCGTAGTCGCACTGGACGGCACGGAATCCGGCGATCTTACCGGAAAAGAATTATGGCGCAAGCTGGAAATCATGGCCGGCTTCAGCTCGCCCGTCATGCTCAACAACCGGCTGTATGTCGTCGATAACAGCGCGAAGCTGTTCATATTCGACCCTGAAACGGGGCACATCATCGCCACGAAAAAGCTCGCCAACACGATGCGCGGCACTGGTGTCGAGGGCCCGACTCCGCTTGTGGCCGATGGGAAGATATACATGGTCACCGGCGGCGGCCAATGGTTTGTGCTAAAACCGACGGAAAACAGCGTCCGGATTCTCGACAAGATTCGCCTTTCCAACGAATTCTGCGACGCTTCGCCGATCGTGTCCCACGGCCGCTTCTACATCACAACCTCCGAAGCGATGTACTGTGTGGGCAATCGCGACCAACAGCCGCAGGCCGATCCGCTTCCGCCTGAACGGAAGGAAGCCGGCAACAGCGACGACAAAGTCGCGACGGTGCAGGTCGTGCCCTTCGATGTCGTGCTTTCGCCTGGTGAAAAGCAAAAGTACAGCGTCCGCCTGTTTAACGCCGCCGGTCAGCAGGTTAAGAAGCAGCCGAAGGCTGGCGAGTTTGAATTCTCCGTCGATGGACCGGGCGATATCGGCAAGAACGGTTTGTACGAGGCGCCTACAGACAAGAAGCATCAATGTGCGCTCGTAAGGTGCGTAGTAGATGATGTGGTTGGCACGGCGCGAATCCGTATCGTTCCACCGTTGCCGTGGAAATTTGATTTCGATCACGTCACCGACGTACCGCTCACCTGGTTAGGCGGGCGCGTGCGCTGGCAAGTGCGTGGCAAGGAAGGCGACAAATACATCGCCAAGAAGACGGTGCTGCCGACACCCAAAGATCCGAATAACAAGCTCGGAACTCGCAGTTACTTGTGGATGGGTCCCATCAGTCTTTCGAACTACACAATCCAGGCCGACGTGTTGCTCAAAGAACATGAGGTGGAAAATGGCCCAAGCAAGATGCCCGAGGTCGGCCTGATCGACAGCGGTTATGAGTTGCTGATTCGGCCGGCCCGTCACATCTTGCTGCTTAACAGTTGGCTGGCCAGCGATTACCGCCAATACAAGAACGCGGACTTCCGACCCGGCGCCGATCAATGGTACACGCTCAAACTCTCGGTTATTCCGGAAGGTGATAAAGCGACAATCCGAGGAAAAATCTGGCCGCGAGGACAAAGGGAGCCGGCCAATTGGACGGTTGAAATGGAGGATGCCAAGCCGAACTTGCATGGCACACCCGGCATTTACGGACTGTCGTCCGATGCGGAGATTTACCTGGACAACTTGCAAGTGACGCCTAATTGATAACCAACCGGGTCGCCGGCGATGGCCGCCGACAAGTCGGCGGCATGGATAAATATGGAGAATCGTTCGATGAAGACGCGCGCTATCGGCTTCAATATTGTGCTGGTGGTTGTTTTTGCGGGAATGGCTGCGCGGGCTGCCGATGACGGCACACCTGACGTCAATTGGAATCAATGGGGCGGTTCGTCGCTGCGCAACAACACGCCCGTTGGACACAACATCCCCACCGAGTGGAACATCGGCGCGTTCGATTACCGTACCGGCGCGTGGGATCCTTCCAAAGCGAAGAACATCAAATGGGTGGCCAAGCTCGGATCGCAGAGCTACGGAAGCCCGGTCGTTGCCGGCGGCCAAGCTTACATCGGCACGAACAACAGCGCTGGCTGGCTCAAGCGATTTCCGGCGAACCACGATTTGGGCTGCTTGCTCTGCTTCGATGCGAACAACGGTAAGTTTCTCTGGCAGCACAGCAGCGAGAAGATGCCGACGGGGCGCGTCCACGATTGGCCGCTGCAGGGCGTGTGCAGCACACCACTGGTCGAAGGCAACCGGTTGTGGTTCGTCACGAATCGCTGCGAAGTGCGCTGTTTGGACACCAAAGGCTTCTACGACGGAGTGAACAACGGGCCGTACAAATCAGAAGATAACACCCACACGGACGAAGCGGACGTTGTGTGGGTGTTCGATATGTTTAACGAGCTCGGCGTCTCGCCACACAACATGTCCGACTGCTCGGTAACCAGTGCGGGCGACATATTGTTTGTCTGCACGTCGAATGGCATCGATGAAGCGCACACTTTCATTCCGGCCCCAAAGGCGCCGAGCTTCATCGCACTCAACAAAAACACAAAGCAGCTGTTGTGGAGCGATGCGTCGCCCGGTCTGAATATCTTGCATGGCCAGTGGTCGTCGCCCGCTTACGCGGTGCTTGGCGGCGTGCCGCAGGTGGTTTTCGGCGGCGGCGATGGCTGGCTCTACAGCTTTGCCCCCGAAGGGGACGGCCACGGACATGCGAAGCTATTGTGGAAGTTCGACTGCAATCCCAAAACGTCGCGCTATAGCCTTACCAAATCGACTCGCCTCCACATCATCGGCACACCAGTGGTCCATGGTGGCCTGGTATACATTGCACTGGGCGAGGATCCGGAGCACGGTGAAGGCGTCGGCCACTTGTGGTGCATCGATCCGACGAAGCGCGGCGACGTCAGCCCCGAGTTGGCGTTCAACAAGAAGGACCCGAAAAAGATCATCCCGCCGCGCCGGCTACAAGACGTCGTCCCCGAAGAGGGCGATTTCACGCGGCCCAACCCGAACTCGGCCGTGGTTTGGCACTATAGCGGATACGATCAAAATGGCGATGGAAAAATCGACTTCGCCGAAACCATGCACCGCACGCTCGGCAGCGCGGCGATTAAAGACAACATTCTTTACATTGCCGACTATAGCGGCGTGTTCCATTGCCTCAACGCCAAAACGGGGAAGCCCTACTGGTCGTACGACATGCTCTCCGCCTCTTGGGGCTCGCCGCTCGTCGTGGATGGCAAAGTCTACATTGGCGACGAGGACGGCGACGTCTCGATCTTCCGCCACTCGGCCGACCCCAACGTGGCTATGAAAAAGGTCGACGACGAAATGCAGCCTTACTACGGGCGCATGAATATGGGCAATAGCGTCTACAGCACCCCGATCGTCGCCGACGACGTCCTCTACATCGCCAACCGAACATACTTGTTTGCAATCGCAAACGGTGCCAAGCCCGCGCAGAACGGAGGAGCGGCAAGCCAGAAAACTGCGAAGGCCGACTAGGCGCCGGCCGTTGTCGCTCCGCTTTATTGACCCCAGTAACCGCCATGTCAAAGCGAGTTTTAGATGTCGGCCAATGTGGCCCCGACCACGCCGGCATCCGCGCTTACTTATCAAGAAACTTCGATTGCGAAATCGAGCGCGCCGATGCGGCCGACGACGCGCTGGCAAAATTGAAGTCGGACAAATTCGATCTGGTGCTTGTGAATCGCAAGCTGGATATCGACTACTCCGATGGCATCGAGGTCATTCGCGCGTTGAAGTCAGACCCGGAAACTGCCGGCGTCCCGGTCATGCTGATCACGAACTATCTGGAGCATCAAGAACTGGCGACGGCCGCCGGCGCGATCCGCGGTTTCGGCAAGTTAGAATTCGAGAAGCCGGAAACGTACGATAAACTCGCCGCCGTGCTGCGATAATGGGTTCCCATCGCTCCCGTCAGTTGGTTCGATGGGCACCATTTTAACTCTGCGCTGCCGTATGGCGAGTCAAGCTCGCCAGCGCTTGGTCGACCGCTCGCTTAAATGCGGCCGGATCATCGGGTGTAATTCGGAACTGCTTCCAAAATCCGTTCTTCTCGAGCGCAACGTGCTCGTACAGGTCCGCCAAGTCGAGCTTTGGCGCACGCAGGATTTCTCCAAGTTTGTAATCGCCGCGGAAGACATCGAAGATTACCATCGGCGGCCGAATCGTCACCGCTTTGAGATCGGAAAGCGGAACGCACACCGTGCCAAAGGGGAATGTATCGAGCTCAAGCCGATCGGCATAAAGCCGATATTCGCGCCATAAGCTGCGAACTGTCGGATTGGACCGGTAGATTGGAGCCTCTTTGCAGTCGTTCATGCAAGCTCCCTCCGAATCCGGCCGACGCTACGCTCGTGCTACTCCTGCACCACTTCTTTCACCGGTTGAACGAAGTGCGGCGATTTGCCGGAAGCGGTCAATTCCTTGGCCTTTTTGTCCGCTTCCTTCTTCTGGCTGTATTCGTACAGCGCCACCCGTTTCAGCGATTGATTAAACACGCCCCAAAACGCCTTGAGGCGCGTCTCTTTGGAGCTCTTGGCGCGGCTCTTGCGCTTGGCGGGCTCCTTCTTCACGGCAGCTTTTTTTGGCGCGGCCTTGGCTCGTTTTTCCGCGGCCTCGGCTTCGGCGCGTTTTTCCTTGCGACGAACGACTTTGGCAGCCATATCCCTACCAATGCGATGGGTTCGGGTGGTCAACGAAATACGAAGCGCCCATCCTACCCGATTGGCGGCCTGCTGACTACTGCCCCGACCGACATGGTCGGGCTATACAGCCAGACCCATTCTTGGTCGGCACGCAGACGCGAATTATCGGCCTAGCGGCTACAAAGAGATGTGCAGCCGGTTCGCGCGGGCTCGCATGGCCGGCTGGAAGTAGATGATGGGCCGATGCCAACGGCCGACTCGGGCCAACGCCGCGTGCTGACGGGCCCAGAAGAATGTCTGATCCACTTGTCGCTGTGGGAGTTGGCCGCTATCAACTTTTGCAACCACCTCATCGATGAACGCTACTTCGGACTTCAGTCGTGCTTGTAGACCGACAATCAAACGATCGCGAAGTGTAACCGGCCGATTCGGTAGCGCCTGCTTGACGCTGATCTCCGCAAGCTCTTCCTCCGCTATTGCGTGCTGCATGATACGGCCCCCAACGGCTGCGACGAGCACTACTAAAATGGACAGCGCGATAATACGAGTGGGGCGCATAGATCACCTGCTGACTAAAAGAAAGGTTACGACGAGAGAGAAGAGAGGATGGACGATTTACTTGCTACGAAGCTGAACGAGGCGGCAACGTGTACCAACTCGGGCGCCTTCTGACAAGATCGTCAAACCGAGGTTTTAGTGTCGAACGAAATGCAGCATGCGGTACGCGGTTTGCCGCAACCGATCCGGCCGCCTGACGGCACACCGTTTGCTCCAGAAGTTTCTTCAGTGAAAGCTGCCAAAAAGCGCGTGACGCCAGCCTTTTGCGAACTAGAATTATGGTGTATGGTTTGGCTCCCTTGGCTGTAGCGAACTTTCGACTTCAGCGAAGGGGCTCAGTGGTCGATACAATACGCGGCCGGAATCGCCAGGTGCGTGCGGCTGTGACAACGAAATCAAACTCCGGTTGAAATTCCGTCGGGAGGACCATAATTACGATTGGCCCGGGTCGATGACATGGCTGTGCGCAGCACAGTCCGACCTCGCCTTTCTTCGAGCGACTCCTCATCGTCGCAATCAACCGGACGTTTGTAATAACGAAAGGCCGCGGTCCTCGCCTAGAGCGTACGACCGCGGTCTTTTTGTTGGGATGCAGGATACGGAATTCAGAATACAAGGAATGCTCGGTGATGCCGCGCGTATATTCTCCGTGCCTCCCGCACGCCGTATCCGCCGTATCCTCCATCCTTCGGCTTATCTCGGCCGATAGGCAATAACCGTCAGGTCGTCGGGCTTCGAGGGAGCGGTGCCGCGTTGGTTATCCATGCGTTGTCGCGCCCGATTAATGAGCATGCCCAACGCTCGATCCAACGGCCCGCTGCGAATCGCATCGACGATTTCGTTGGGCAGCAGATTGTCAAACAAGCCGTCGCTCGCCAAAAGCAGCGTGTCGCGCAGGGCCATTTCAGTAGGTGGACCGATTTCGATTCGCATTTGGTCCGAGCCAATGACGTTGGAAATGACGTGACGCTCTTCGTGATGGATCGCTTCTTCCTCCTCCATCAAGCCGGCCTCGACCGCGTAGCCGATGGGCGAATGCGGAATGGTTTGCAGTTTCAGTTTGCCGCGCTGGCCCGTGACGAGAATCGCGGAGTCGCCCACATGGTACGGGCGGATGACGCGGTCCTGAATCTCTACCAACGCCAGCGTGGTTGCGGCCCCCGTTCCCAACTCGCGGACGGCCTCGTTGGCCGCCTCAATGCCATTGAGGATCGCAGCGCGGAGATCGACTGTTTCACCGTTGTCCGACGGCCGCTCGGCGTTCTGAAGCGACTTTTGAATCGTTTCCATCGCGAGACGGCTCGCCCGCTCACCGCCGGCGTGGCCGCCCAGACCATCGGCAACGGCTAGGACGCCGCTGGTGGGGCCCATCGGCCATAGGGCAGCCACGTCCTCGTTGGGAGTTTCCTTTTGCGGCGAGCGGTTGGTGAATACGGCGACGCTCCCGCCGAGAAAATCAAACGCGGAAACATCCGTCATTTGGGCTTCCAAAAGGAGAGCGCCGACGGTTCGTCGCCGCCTGCGGCACTCGCCAGCGCGGACGACTGCGCCGACCGCGAAAGGAGCCTCGACAGGCAATGTAGCGCCAGTACTCATAGGCCGTTCATCGCCGGGGTGATGGGTTGGTTGCCGTCTGGCCGTAGGATATGGCCAAGGACGGTACTCGGAGGGAGGTGGGCCAAGCAGCCAGCCGGCATAATTGTGTGTGGCAGCGTCGGCGAATTCGCGGAAGACGCGGTGTCGATCACCACGCCTCAAGTGAAGTCTCCCTGCGCGCCAGCCAATTGCATTCGCGGAAAATGCCTAAAACCTACTGCATAATAGGAGAAATCACGGCCAAAACCAATGAAAATCGAGAGATCGATGCTCGCTAGCTATGCTGGGGGTTTTCGACTTAAGGGGTTTAGGGGTAAGTAGATAGCTCGTTGTCGGCCCGTCGTGAAATCTGGGTGAAGAAGAACTTTTTGAGGTCGGAATGATAGGATATTACGGTTTTTCCGCCGCCAAGCACCGTCATGCCGCCATGCGCAAAGCGAGATCGAATAGCGTTACCAGGTCGAGCGCGTTGTGGTGCAGCACTGCATCCATGTCGCGGTCGAACCCAGTGCGAACGTAATCCGCGTACACGGCTGGAATGCAGTGGCTCGGGATGTCTCCCGTGCGGCGACGCCGGCAAATATGCCATTCGAGCGTCTGGAGCCGGCAGTTGGGCAGATGCTTTCGCCAGCGTCGGCGAGCGTGGTGCAGGATGTCGACGTGCACCATTGCCTGGTGAGCGTTGGCCGTCCGATACTGGACAGGCGCTGGATCTTGGGCGGGCGGCACCCAGCCTACGGCAGGCAATCGGTGCCGAATGCTACGCTCGATGACCATCGGCCAATCGAATGACTTGCCATTGAACGTGACAAGCACCTGGCAATCGGCAAGCGTTTGCCAGAGTGAAGTAAGAATTGCAGCCTCTTCGGAGTAATTACGCGCGAGCAGTAGTTCGACGGTCGACTGGCCGTCAACTTGGCGAAGCAGTCCGATGAGAAATAACGCCGAACCGGCCAGGCCGCATGTCTCGAGATCCAACGCGATGGCCCGATCAGGTAGAGCGGCGATAAATGAGGCGAATTCGGTATCGATCACGACCGTTGGCTCGATGGCGTTTTGGGCGCCTTGAGCTTGCGAGCGCAAATAATCGTGTCGGGCCGCGACTAGTTGAGGTCCGTCCTGCCACAGGCTTTCCAGTGGCAAACGGATACGCACATGCTGACCGGCGCCATTTTCAACCACGTCGCCGCCGCGGACCAAGCCCGGCATGTAAGATGCTGAGGTACGTGTCGGCGGCCGTGTTGGCGATTCGACTATCAGTGGAGCTATTTGCCTGGTTGCTGAAGCAACCGCGCCGGTCTCACGGATTGACCCATTCGGCTTAGCAATTGGTCCGCGGTTGAGTGCTTCCAAGCGGCTGCGCAAGGATTCATCGATCATGAACGTATCCCCGGCGTCGCTCATTGCATCTCGCGCATTTGTTGAATGCTTACTAGCTCGCTTTCGATCCAGTCCCCTAACCGTGAAACAGTCGGTATCTGGCTCAAAATCAAAAGAAGCAGCACCGCGGCAATGAAGAGCGCGATTCGCTGGTGCTCGATCATGTAGGCGACTGTTGCGAGAAACGCGGCGCCTTCAAATAGTGCGGCGCCAACGATGGTGCGTGTCTGGTAGATGGCGGCGAGCGGGGCCACATCGCCCAATTCTTCCAAATTCGGAATGTTTCGAACCAGCCCCCAGTTCGCCACGTCGCGCTCGATCACCGATTGCCGCATTCGTCCCACGATCGTGCCTGGCACAATCATCCAGGCGATCGTGACCGCAATTGCCATTCCGATCGCGACATAGGTGATGATCGAGTCGAACGCGCCCCCAATCGGGGCGTTTTGCGAAGCTAGGATGAATACCACGCCCACGAACATGAGCACGCCGACGGCCATCGTACCGACGATGATTTGCAACGTGTGGGCGACCCTTCCGACGTATTCACGTTGAGGATTGCTGAGCATGACACAACGAGAACCAATTCAACGCAGGGCGTCAATTCCAACTTGCGTCGACACGTATGATGAATGCACCGATCGGCCAATAAGAAGCTTAGGGAGCGGTCGCGGCCGCTGTAGCGTGGCTCACAGTGCGAACCGAATCGAATAGCAGCTCGAGCAAGCAGCGCGTGGCTTCTTTGTTCGGCATAGGGTAACCGCGCGATAGATCGGGATCGCTGTGAATGGCGGGCCGCAGGTTCGGCAGTCCGACGCAACTCGGGCAGCCATTGTCGCACGGGCAATCGCGAACCATTTCCAGACAGATCGCGAGCACTTGCGTCATCTGGGCGAAGCCTCGTTCGCAATAGCCGAGGCCACCTGGGTAACGATCATAAAGAATCATAGTCGTGCGGCCCAGGTTCTTGCTATCGACCGTAGCGCCCAAGTCCCGGCTGTCGCACATCGCTACGAGCGGCAGTGCGACCATGGCTAGATTGCGTAGTCCAACAACACCTTCGCTCGCGCGCAAGCCGGCCAATTTCATTTCGTGACGAATGGTATCATCCGGCGCAAGCCACAACGCGGTCGTTTGCAAGTTTTGCGGCGGGATATCGACGGGACCGAGGCCGATGTTCTCACGCGTTGCAAACTTGATCTTTTTGAAGGCAACGGTTTGCCAGGCGACATCAGCATCACCGTAGGCGAGGGTCGCGCGAGGTACCGCCTGGCTGGCGGCACGCTCGGCCGTAATGCGGACGTTGCTCTCCAGTACAGCCTGAGTGTAGTAATCGGTTTCACGCTTTTCGACGTAGGCGATTTTGCCGGCAAGATCCAATTCGCGGACGAGGTATGTTTCGCCATTGTGGAGGTAAACCGCTTCGGGATAAACAAGTTCGGGGGCACTGATGGCATCAACGTTGGCAATAACCGTGTGAACCATCGCCGGGGGCGGGGACGCCCCGGCTCGCATTCCGCCTTCCGCCTTCCCCCTTCCGCCTTGGATCTGCACGATGCTAAACGAGTTGTCGCTCACGTGGCGAAGGCTGACGCCGATCGCTGGATTCTGCCCGCCTGCAAAATAGTATTGTTGCTTTACCTCGACGATGGCTCCCTCGTCGCGCAGGACGCCCGCAATCGGCGCGGCAAGAGGACCAAAACGATCGAGATCGGCGTTGTCGCGACCCAGCGGCAATTCGAACGCGGCGGCGGACAAATGCTTGGCCAGCACGTATGGATTGTTTGGATCGACGACCGCGTGCTCGGGCGACTGGGCAAAGAAGTAACCCGGATGGCG
>DASZZA010000355.1:0-5721 GCA_035545135.1 Lacipirellulaceae bacterium
TCTTGGTGGAGATGAGGCGGATGACGTCCTCGTTGAGGCCCTTGGGAATCCGGTCTTCTTCGATCTGGGTGACGAAGCCCCACTCGTATTCCTTGCTGGCCATTTCGTGGACGACATTCATGTCAGTGCTCATTGGCTCTCCGGATTCTGTGTGCTTGCCGCGCTCCCGCCCGGGCAGGGCTCCCAGCGCAATATGCGACTAAAGCGGTCCTATATCAGAGTGTACCGCGACTCTCTCGGGGTTTCAACCTGCACTCCTGCAATCACGTACGGTTGTCGAACCCTACCTTTATTAAGGATGCGCCGGAAGCGCTGAGGGGTTCAGGGGGAGCACCCGGAAAATCGGGGGTGTTGGGGAGCGGATGTTCGCATCCCAGAAAGAGTTGGAGGCGATATGCCACCCTTCACGGCTAAGGAAGTGACGCGGTTTTTGATCTGGATCGCGGTTTTGCTGGTGGCTGCCGGGGCGATTGTGTGGATGATCTGGCAGGCGCCGGGGCGGAAGGCGGTGCCGACGAAGGGCACCACGGCGAGTTTAGTGGGATTGTTGGTGCCCGGAGGGGAACTTGAACCCCCACAACCTTTGCGGGTCTGCGGATTTTAAGTCTGCTGCGTCTGCCAACAAATCATTGCAAATAAACGATATCTGTGACGTGAGTGAGTTGACTGTGTAAGTGAATGTGAAGGGTCTGAGATCTTCCCGGCCGAACATTGCAATCCTTGGCGCCCGAGCCCATGCTGAGGTCCTGAATGCCATCAATCGACATCCAGACCTGACGACAGATCGCTCGATACTGGCCGACACGACGGTACCTTTGGAGTGTGCTGACGTGGTTCCGATGACGCCTAAACGCAAGTGGTCCCCATCCCGGACGGGCAAAGGCCTAGAGAAGCGTGCAGTATTCCTCTTTTCTTCGCCAGCATTGGTCTGTCAACCTTGCGGTGTAATCTTGTGCTGTCGCCAAACGAACAGATGCCGGAGGACCAGCGTAAACGACTGGGCCGACTATGCCTGAAACACCTGTAAAGCAGGACCTGGGAGGGTTGCGCATTGAGGCTCACAAGCGCGGCTCTCGAAACGCCGGAAAGCTCATTGCGATTGTTTTTTCCGTCCTGGTCGTCTCGCTCCTGATCGTGGGCGGCGTTTACGCGTACGTGCATCAGACGCCGTCGGTGCAAGTCGCCACGGCGGACGCTCCGGAGACGGGGCCGCAGGCGCTGCTCAATGCCAGCGGCTATGTCACGCCGCAGCGGCGCGCCACGGTAGCGGCGAAGATCACCGGGCGTGTCACGGGGGTGTTTTTTACCGAAGGCATGCACGTGCACAAGGGATTTGTGCTGGCCACTCTGGACGATTCCGATGCGCAGAGGGCGCTGGCATCCGCGGAAGCCGATCGCAATGCCGCGCAGGCCAACATTCTCGACCTGCAGGTGCAATTGAAGAACGCGCAGATCGAGTTGCATCGCGCTCAGGAACTGAGGACGGCGGGCATTCAAACGCAGGAACAGCTCGACAATGCGACGATGAGCGAGAATAGCCTGCGGGCGAAGATCGGCTACGTCCAGGCCCAGGTGCTGGCGGCGGACGCGCGGGTGAAAGAGGCGCAACAGGCGGTGGATAATTGCGTCATCAGCGCTCCGTTCGACGGAATTATCGTTTCCAAGGACGCGCAGGTGGGAGAGATGGTGTCGCCGATTTCGGCCGGCGGCGGATTTACGCGCACCGGCATCGCGACCATCGTCGATATGGCGTCGAATGAAGTCGAAGTGGACGTCAACGAAAATTACATCGCCCGCGTAAAGCCTGGCCAGGAGGTGACCGCCGTTCTGGATGCCTATCCGGACTGGCAGATTCCTTGCCGCGTACGCACCATCATTCCCACGGCCGACCGCCAAAAGGCGACGGTCGAGGTGCGAATTGCCTTCGACAAGCTGGATCCGCGCATTCTGCCCGATATGGGGGTGAAGGTCACATTCCTCGGGGAAGAGAAGCAGGCGGCAAAAACGCCGGTGGCCCTGATGGTGCCACAGAACGCGGTTCGTGACGATGGCGGGCAGAAGATCGTTTTTCTGGTGAAAGGCGATCACCTCGAGCGCCATGCCGTGAAGGTTGGCACCACCAATGGCGCGCAAACGCAGATTCTGGCGGGGCTCGTATCCGGAGATACAGTGGTAGTTGCGGGTCCAGCCAACCTGAAAGATGGCGAGGCGGTAGCGATCAAGCGGTAGTACAGCGATCTATTAAGTTGGCTAAAAGCAAGGAGCGTTCACCATGGTGCGCGTGGAGGGCAATGGGGCAGCCGGCAGTCTGATTCAGGTGCGCGGCCTGGACAAAACCTACCGCCGCGGCAGCGAGGACATCGATGTCCTGCAGGGCTTGAATCTCGACGTCGATAAGGGCGATTTCGTGGCCTTCATGGGGCCGAGCGGCTCGGGCAAGACCACATTGCTGAACCTGCTTGGTGGCCTCGACGTTCCCACGCGCGGCACCATCAGTGTGGCCGGCGACGAGATCACACACATGTCTCGCGGCAAGCTGACCGACTGGCGCGCTCGCCACGTCGGTCTTATTTTCCAGATGTACAACCTTATCCCTGTGCTCACCGCGTTCCAGAACGTCGAATTACCCCTGCTGCTGACCAAACTTTCCAAGGCCGAACGCCGCAAGCACGTTGAAACCGCCCTTTCCGTCGTTGGGTTGGGCGAGCGCATGGGGCATTTTCCGCGCCAGCTTTCCGGCGGACAGGAACAGCGTGTGGCTATTGCCCGGGCCATTGTCGCGGACCCCACCTTCCTGCTGTGCGACGAGCCGACGGGCGACCTGGACCGCAAAAGTGCCGATGACGTGATGGACCTGATCAAGCGGCTGGTGCAGGAGTATGGGAAAACCGTGCTGATGGTGACGCACGACCCACTGGTCGCGCGCCAGGCCAATACCACGCTGCATCTCGACAAGGGCGTGCTGGTCGAAGCGGGAGCGCGGCAAGGTGCGGTCGCAGGAGGCGCGTCATGAAATTCGGCAGACTGATCCTGGCCAATCTGTTGCGCAAGAAGGCTCGGCTCGTTCTCACCATCGGCTCTTTCGCCGTGGCTCTGTTTCTGTTTGCGCTGCTGGGAGTGGTGAACGATGCGTTCAGCCGCGGAGCGGACGTGGTGAGCGCGAATCGCCTCGTCACCATCAATCGCACCTCCATCATCAACACCATTCCATTGTCCTACCGGGATGAAATCCTGCGCATCCCGGGCGTCAGTTACATCACGCACAATAACTGGTTCGGCGGGGTCTATCAGGATCCGAAGAACTTTTTCCCGCAATTCGTGATCGACCCGGAAAACCAGCGGCAGGTTTTCCCCGAGCTCATTGTTCCCGACGATCAGTGGAATACGTTTCTGAAAGACCGCCAGGGGGCGATTGTCGGGGCCGATACCATGAAGCGCTTCGGCTGGAAGATCGGCGACCGCATTCCCATCACTACGACCATTTACGGACTGGCGGGGAAGCCGTTCGAATTCAATATCGACGGCGTTTACCATGGCGCGAAGCAGGAAGACGATCAAACGCAGTTCTGGATTCAGTGGGAATACTTCAAAGAGAGCGTACCCAACACGATCAAGGGCCAGGTTGGCTGGTACGTCATTCGCATCGCCAACCCCGACGATGCCCCGCGCATCGCCAAAGCAATCGACAACATGTACCTGAATTCGCCCTACGAAACGAAGACCGAGACGGAATCCGCCTTCGCGCAGGGATGGGTAAAGCAATTCGGAAACATCAAATTCCTGATTATCTCGATCGGTACGGTCGTCTTCTTTACGCTGCTACTGGTCACCGGAAACACGATGGCCATCTCCGTGCGCGAGCGAACCAATGAGCTGGGCGTGCTCAAGGCCATCGGCTTCCCGGATCGCGCCGTCCTCGGTTTCATCCTGGGCGAGTCGATGGCGATTGCGCTTGCCGGGTGTGTTGGCCTGCTGCTTGCGCTGGTCGCTATTCCACAACTGAGCCGGGCGATGGCGGGTCTGTTGCCTCCGCTCCTGGTGACGGCTAAAACGCTTGCGTATGGTGTGATCGCCGCTCTGCTGGTGGGCTTCGCCAGCGGCATTCTCCCCGCCTATGGCGCAATGCGCATGCGCGTGGTGACTGCTCTCCGGAGGGTCTGAGCATGGCCGCAAAGCTCATTTTTGGTGTCGTGATCACGGCGGTGGCCATCGCTGCCCTGCTGCTGGTGTTGATCATCGTGGGCGGAATCCTTGCCGGATTGCTGGCGCCGCTGATCGGAAACGTGCCGATCTCCTATAACTTCCGCAGCATTCGAGCGCGCTGGACGTCTACGATCGTCGCGATTCTGGGCATTGCCGGAACAGTCGGCGTCTTTGTGGCCATGCTTTCTCTGGCGCACGGCTTTCGCGCCACGCTGGTGTCCTCAGGCTCGCCCGACGATGCGCTGGTGATGCGCGCCGGCTCTACCACTGAAATGATGGGCGGCATCACGCTGGATTCCGTGAAGCTAGTCCAGGATAAGCCGGGGGTGGCACGCGGTGCGGCGGGGCAGCCACTGGTCACCCAGGAAGTCGTCGGCGTGATTCCTATACCGCTGATCAGCACCGGCACGGACGCCAATGTCGAGGTCCGCGGCGTGTCATCGAACGTGCTCGAAATCCGCAAATTTGTGAAGGTCGTTCAGGGACGGATGTTCCACTCCGGCCTGGATGAGCTGGTCGTGGGCAGGAACGCGTCGAAGACCTACGAGGGCCTCACTGTCGGCAACATGGTCGATTTCGGCGGCGGCCACTGGAAAGTGGTAGGCGTGTTCGACGCGGGCGGATCGTCGTTCGATTCCGAAGTGTGGTGCGACTCGCGCATCCTGAACGAAGTGCTCAAGCGCCCGGAAAACATCTTTCAATCGGCCACTGTTCACCTCACTTCTGCCGCGGCCTTCGACCGATTCAAGGATTCCATTACCTCCGATCCGCAATTGAATCTGGAAGTCGAACGCGAAGTGGATTACTACGCGAAACAATCCTCGGCAATGACCCAACTGATCACCATCCTGGGCGGCCTGGTCGCCGCCGTCATGGCGATCGGCGCGGTATTCGGCGCCCTCAACACGATGTACTCGGCGGTGGCCGAACGGGGACGGGAGATTGCCACCATGCGCGCACTCGGTTTCTCCAGTTGGAACGTTATCCTTTCCTTCCTGTTCGAGGCGCTGCTGATCTCGTTCATCGCCGGCATTCTGGGCTGTTTGGTCGTGCTTCCGCTGAACGGTATGACCACTCAGACCATGAATTTCTCGACCTTCTCGAGCATAGCCTTCGCCTTCAGGATCACCTTCAACCTGCTCGTGATGGGTGTGGTTTTTGCACTGGCAATGGGCGTTCTCGGCGGCTTGTTACCCGCAGTACGTGCGGCGCTGCGACCTGTGGCAGTCTCCCTGCGCGAGTTGTAGGGACTTTGTCACTCGGGACCACTCGCCCCGGGTTAATGAGCCAGAAATGAAAGGGCTAGTGAGCCAGAAGCTTGTTTGCGGCTATTGGATCTGACTGTTGCCATGTGCCGAGCGTCAGTGAATTCTGGCGGAATGCTCGAGGACTGCTGAATGAGCACGTCCACTTGCCTGAGCACGGCAGGCGCTACGGCGCAAGCGTCGGTCTCGTAGCTGAGCAAGGGCATGCCCTGTTGAATGCTGAGTGGTTTGAGGACGCCTCATCACGCTCATG
>DASZZA010000356.1:0-2659 GCA_035545135.1 Lacipirellulaceae bacterium
AGTTATGGGGCGTTCGTGAAATTGGAAGACGGCATCGAAGGGCTGGTGCACATCAGCGAGATGTCGTGGACCAAGCGGATCAGCCATCCGAGCGAGCTCGTGCATATCGATCAGGAAGTCGAAGTGATGGTACTCGATATCAACCAGGAGAAGCAGGAAATCTCGCTCGGCATGAAGCAGACGCAGTCGAACCCATGGGACAAGGTGGCCGACCGCTATCCGCCCGGCGCACTGGTGAAAGGCCGCGTTCGCAATCTGACGAACTACGGCGCGTTCATCGAGATCGAGGAAGGAATCGATGGCCTATTGCACGTGAGCGACATGAGCTGGACCCGCAAAATTGGCCATCCGAGCGAAGTCGTCGAAAAGGGTCAGGAAGTCGAGTGCAAAGTCGTTTCGGTCGATCAGGAGCGCCGCCGGATCGCTTTGGGGCTCAAGCAAATGGATGATGACCCCTGGGCGACGGACATTCCCAACCGCTACCAACCGGGCCAGCTCGTCACTGGCAAGGTGACAAAGATCACCAACTTTGGCGTGTTCGTTGGTTTGGAGGACGGCCTGGAAGGTCTGCTCCATATCTCCGAGCTTGCCGATCACAAGGTCGAGAATCCCGAAGACGTGGTGAAGGTCGGCGACGAGATCGAAGTGAAGATCCTGCGCGTCGATGCGGAGGAGCGGAAAATTGGCCTCTCGCGCAAGCGCGTCGAGTGGGCTGACGACGACTTGGGCGAGGAACAGGGCGCCGCTGCCGAGACCAACGGCGGCGCCTCAAACGTGGAGCTCAAAGGCGGCGTCGGCTCCGGCAGCGGTCCGCTCTTTAAGTCGGCCTCTTCCGCCGAGGCGGAAGAACCGGCAGATGCGGCTCAAACCGAGGGATGAACAAAGGCGGAAGGTGGAAGGGAATGTGTGGACGGAAGAATCGCGACGGGAAAACTGCTTGAGACACAGCTCACTCCGCCTTCCGCCCCATCCTCTGCCAACTTCCCCCTTATCTTTGATACGGCCCGCGCCGGGCGCACATTCCGTGCACTGCAACGTATCTTGCCCAACGTGCAGGTGCTAGCGTCCGTACGTCGATGAGCAAGCAGGGACGTGTGTAGCGTCGACCGCCAGGTCGAATTTACTGCCGCCGGGCGCAACCGCTCGCGGCAGCACTTTCGGCGTTGCCGCCGACGCTAAGTGCGTCCCTCAATGCCCTCCCGCTTCTACCCTCCCGCTCGTATTTTCCACGATGGCTACCTCCACCTCGCTCAAAAAGCGCAAAACGGGCAGCGCGGTTCAGACACCGCTGGAAACGTATCTCCGCGAGATCAACGAAACGCCGTTGCTCAGCGCCAAGGAAGAGCGCGAGTTGGCAACACGGATCGGTCAGGGCGATACCCGCGCCCGCGATCAAATGGTGCGCGCCAACTTGCGGCTCGTCGTCAACATCGCCCGCGGCTATTCGGGCAAGGGCCTCGGGTTGCAGGACCTGATCGAGGAAGGCAACCTCGGGTTGCTGCGGGCCGTCGAAGGTTTTGATCCCGCGATGGGCACCCGCTTCAGCACCTACGCCAGCTACTGGATCAAGCAATCGATTAAGCGGGCACTCATCAACACCGGCAAAACAATTCGTATTCCGGCATATATGGTCGAGCTCTTGTCGAAGTGGCGGCGGGCCACCGCCCGGCTCACCGAAGAACTTGGCCGGTCGCCGACGCCGGAGGAAGTCGCCCGTATCCTTGGGCTCGCAAAAAAGAAGCTGCCCATCATCAAAAAGGCGATCAAAATCTACAATGCCACTCCGCAAACCGACCAAAGCGAAGCCGGCTGGACGCTCGGCGACATGGTCATGGATGAGCGGCAACTCACGCCGGACGACGCCCTGGTCGAAAGCGATTGCCTCCACCACATCATGGATATGCTGACCACGATGGACCAACGCGAAGCAACCGTGCTGCGGATGCGATTCGGCCTGGATAGCCACGAGCCCCGTACCCTCAAAGAAATCGGCGAACAACTCGGCCTCACCCGCGAACGCGTCCGCCAGATCGAAACCGAAGCCCTCAACAAAATGGCCGATACGCTGGAAGACCCAAGGGAGCGGTTTGAGGAGCTGGAGTAGCCACGAGGCGCGAGTTGCGAGGCGCGAGACGACCGAGGTCGGTCACTACGCTATCGAGTAACATGTTCTGCCCGCCTCATTGCCGAGTGGAAGTGCAAATCGGACTTCCGCTTGGAACTTAATGGATCCCGGCATTTCGTGCAGAACTGAGGAACTGCTAATACAGGCCGTGGGATTCAATTTTATTTCGTGGCTTCGGGCTTTGCCTTTTGCCCAGAAGTTTATGCGATACATCTCAATCGCCCAACACACAAAAACAAAAGCCCCCAACGAATAACTGTCCGCCAGCATCAGAGCCGCCGTCAGGAGTGCCAAGGCGATGAACGACCAAATTATGTTGCGCGTTGATCTCCTCATGTTGCTGCCGCCCTCTCGATCCGTTCTTTGATCGTCCATACACGGACCGTCAGCGCACCAGCCATCGCTGGCGTTGGCCGTTCAGCGACTCGTGTATCCGGACGAAAATGATACCACGCCACGAACAGGTCTTGCATTGCGGTTGTGGAATGGTCGGGAGGGTCGGGCGGACCGCGCCGGCAGACAGAATGTCTGCCC
>DASZZA010000357.1:0-6371 GCA_035545135.1 Lacipirellulaceae bacterium
CGCTTTCAGCTTTGCAAAAGCTCTTGAACTCCTGGATGAGCGATGCGGGAAAGACGAGTGTCTCTAAGGCGCCCTCGATCCTCCGGCTCACCGGAGTTCGGTCCAGTGGGAAATCGATGATGGGCAGGGTACCGGAAAGTCTCGCCATCCAGTACTTGCGGTGCGCATTGGCTTCGTCGGAATCCTGCCACTCCCGCTGCCAAACCGCGAAATCCCCGAATTGAATCTGAAGAGGCTCGTCCTGCGGCTCGCCACGGTCGGCAAATGCTTTGTAGGCAGACCAAAGCTCACGCTGGATGACGTTCTGTGACCAGCCGTCCGAAATGATATGGTGGACTGTTACAATCAAAACATGATCAAGATCGTGCAACCGGAAGAGGTGCGCGCGGATCAACGGCCCCTGCACAAGATCAAACGGCTGTCGCGCCGCTTCACGCACCAGCTGGGCTAAACGGGACTCACGCTGGTCTACTGGGAGCGCGGCCAGATCCGAGGTCGTAAGCGAAAAGTTTCCATTTCTGGATATGACCTGCGTCAGGACTCCATTCCGTTCTTCGAACTTAGTCCGCAGGATTTCATGGCGGTCGATCAGCCGTTGGAGACTTTTTTCCAGCGCCTCCACCGAAAGCGGCCCCGACAGGCGGAGAACGGCAGGCATGTTGAAGGCAGCATTGTCCGGATCAAGCTTGGCGAACGCCCAGAATCGCTCCTGGCTGAGGGAGGCGGGCAGTGCGTACAATTCGGGCTCTTCAGGGTTATCGCTTCCCTCCGCAGGAGTAGACGTTTTGCTCGCGACCTTCTCTGAATCTTCAGAGGAGTTCTCTGAAACCTCAGGCAGGGCAAATTCTGAAATTCTTCGTCCAGGATCTGATGGGATCTGCTCGAGCAAAGCGCGGAAATCATCGAGTAGATGTTGTGCCGTGCTGGCGCGGTAAAGGTCCGTGTTGAATTCGAGAGAAATCCTCCAACCGTCCTCCCTTTCTATCATAAAGAAGTTGAGGTCGTGGAGAGCGCCTTGCGGTACTGAGGGAATAGGCGTCGCCTGGACTCCCGTGGATCCGAATACCGAACGAGAGCTTCCGCCGAAGGCGCGTTGGCAAATGAAATTGATCACATAGAACGGTTCAGGGGCAGGTTGCCCGCTTACTGTCAACGATTTGACGATATGCTCGAACGGCACCTCTTGATTTGCAAAGCCCTCCATCACTGTGTCACGAACGAGCGATAGAAGTTCAGAAAAGAGCAGGTTGTCAGTGATTTCTACGCGATAGACCATTTCATTGTAAAACAATCCAACCAGGCCCTCGACGTCCGCGCGATCGCGACGCGCAATCGGCGACCCTATGGAAATGTCGCGTTTTCCGGTGCGTCGATGGAGCAGCACCATGCAGGCGGCAAGCGTGGTGATGAACATGGTGCCGCCTTCCCGGTCACTGAACTGCTTGAGCTTGTCAGTGAGCTCGCGCGGCAACTGCATCGAGAGAATCGAGCTCTTGATGCTTCGTTCGACAGGTCTCGGAAAGTCCGCCTCGACCTCGATGCGCTGATATCCCTTTAGTTTACTGGTCCAATAGGAAAGCTGATCGTTAAATTGACCAGCCTCTGCGAGCTCGCGCTGCCACACCACGTAATCGGGATATTGAAGGTTGAGCTCAGCAAGCGGCGATTCTTTTCTTGCCGCAAAGGCGGGATAGAGCTGGGCCAACTCCTCCATGATAACGCGGATCGACCATCCGTCGCAGACAATCTGATGGAGAGAGAGAGCAAGAATGTACTGCTGATCCTGCAGTTGCAGCAGCCGGATTCTGATCAACGGACCCTTGGCGAGGTCGAAGCTACGTGCTGCCTCTTCAGCGCAAATACGATCCGCTTCGGCTGCACGGTTTGTCTCAGGCACACTGCGCAGGTCGGTCAATTGCAGCCGCAAGCGCAGCGATGTTCTGATTACCTGCTGCGGCAATCCGTTCGACTGCGAAACTGTCGCACGAAGGATTTCGTGCCTGCGGACGATCTCATTGAACGCATGTTCGAGGACGTCGGCGTCGACTGGCCCCTCAAGACGCCATCGAAATGCAGCATTGTAAGCGGGATTACCGGGACGAGCCTGGTCGGCGCGCCATATGCGCTCTTGGGCTGGCGACAGCGGGAACGCATACCCCCCGGCGGTCTCGTCGTTGGCCGCCTTTCCGGGATGACCCGACTGCTCCAGCTCAAAAATACTCACGCTACAAGTTCTCGATTTTCGTTCGATACTTCTGCCTTTCTACCGGCTTCAGTAACGGCGCAGACCTGTGTGGCGCGCTTTCATTGGTCTTAAGATTACCAAGCACGGCGCGTATGGTGCGGTGTGTCAAAACGAGACGTGGCGTGATTGGAATGGCGGCCTTGGCAGCCCGCGAGGCGATTTGGAAGATTTGCAACGAGTCCGCGCCAAGCTCGAACAAGTTGTCGGTCGCGCCGACACGCTCAATGCGCAAGATATCGGCGGCGATGTCCGCCAGCACTTTTTCCTGTGGCGTGCTTGGCGCGATATAGTCACGCCCGCGTCCAATCCTGATCGAGGCCGGCGATGGCAATTTGTTCCGGTCAACCTTGCCATTTGCCGCCAGAGGCAGGCCATCCAGCATAACGAAGGCTTCGGGAACCATATATTGCGGCAATGCCGATCGCAGGTGTTCTCTTAAAGCGGTGTCGGACAGCGTCACATTGGACACCGGAACGCAATAGGCCAACAGCCGCTTCACGCCAGCTCCTTCGCGTTCCGCCACGACGCATACCTGACGGATGCCGGGATGACGCCGGAGGACCGCCTCGATTTCCTCGAGCTCGATGCGATAGCCGCGCAACTTGATCTGATTGTCCGTGCGTCCAAGAAACTGCAGTGTCCCATCCTGCAAAAAACGAACCTGGTCGCCGGTTCGATAAAGGCGCTCGGATACACCCTCCGCAGTCACGTGGGTGATGAACTTGGAGTCGGTGAGTTCCGGAGCGTTCAAATAGCCCCGGGCGAGTCCGTCCCCTGCAATGAGAAGTTCGCCGGCAGTCCCGATCGGCACCGCCCGCATCGCTGAATCGAAAACGTATATGCGGGTATTCGATATTGGGCGGCCGATGGGTACCGGGTCGGGCACTTCTCCTTTGCCGTTAAAAGTATGACAGCATGTGAATGTCGTGTTCTCGGTCGGGCCATACCCATTGATCAGCCGCAGCGATGGAAGTTTCTCAAGCACCTGCCGAACGTGCCATGGTGAAAGCACATCGCCGCCTGCGAGCAATTGGCGCAAGGGCCGCAGGTCTTCCAGGCGCTGCTCGACCATCACGTGGAACAGTCCGGCTGTCAGCCATAGCGTGGTGACGCCGTGTTCCCGGATAACGCGCCCTAGGTCTTCCAATGACGGCAGCCCCGGGGGCATGATCACAAGCCGGCCGCCGTTGAGCAATGCTCCCCAGATCTCGAACGTCGAGGCATCGAACGAAATGGGTGCGAACTGAAGAAAAACTTCCGCTGGCCCGAATGCGCAGTAGTTCGTCTCTTTCACCAGACGGACAACGTTACGATGCTCCGTCATCACACCTTTCGGCCGCCCGGTTGAGCCTGACGTGTATACGACGTAGGCAAGCTGGTTGGGGGCCGGCACGGAATCGAGATTTTCGGTGCTCTCTGATCGATCTGGTGAGTTTGCTTCGTCCAAAGCAACCATTGGGATTTTGAGCTTCGAAAGGCCGGCGTCGATTAGCCTTTTCTGGGTCAGCATCACCTGCGCGCGGGTATCTGCGAGCATGTACTCCAAGCGGTCTTTCGGAACTGCGGGGTCGAGTGGCGCGTAAGCTGCGCCAGCCTTGAGGATGCCGAGCACCGCTACAATCAGCTCGACAGAACGCTCTAGGCAGCACGCCACTATGTCCTCTTTGGCAATTCCCAGGCCCTGCAGATGGCGGGCCAGTCGGTTGGCCCGCATGTTGAGTTCACGATAAGTCAGGCGCTCATCAGCGGCCACCACCGCGACGGCATCGGGCGTTTGAGCGACCTGGCCCTCAAACACCGCAACGATTGATTTGTCGCGCGGATAGTCTGTGCGCGTCTCGTTCCATTGCGCCAGCAAGCTTCGATCTTCTGCAGACAGGTTTTCCGTTCCGCCGGCGTCGGTTTTCGTGGCCGTCAGAACGGGCAGTGCGGCAACCAACCGTTCCGGATCGGACAAGCCTTCAAGGAGCAGGAGTCTAAAAGCGTCGAGCCAACGTGCGATCGTAGCCTTGTCGAAAAGACCCGTATTGTAGTCGCAATGGATCGTCAGTCCTTGACCCGATTCCACGACATTCACAAACAAGTCAAAATTTACCGCCGCTTTGGCGTTAGGCTCGACATTGACACTCAGCCCCGCGAACTCGGCGCCGTTACCAATCCGTTCGAGGTTGAACTGCACTTCCATCAGCGGGAGACGGGAAGGATCACGTACGATGTCGAGCTTACGAACAAGCGTGCCATAGGTGTAGGATTGATGATCGTACGCATCGAGCAGCGTCTTCTTCACTGCAGCGAGTAGTGCCGCAAAGGTCTGGCCTTGCAGGAATCTCGTCCGTATTGGCAGAAAGTTCACGCAATGGCCGACAAGACTGTCACCTTCAACCAGAGACTGGCCGGCGGCCGGAATACCGACGACGATGTCATCCTGTAAGGACAGCCTGTGCAGCAGCGTCTGGAAACCGGCCAGCAGCGTCGCAAACAGAGTGCAACCGTTCTTCGAGGCAAGCTGTTTGATCGTTCGATAGGTCTCGGCGTCTATCTGGGTGCTCAGCGTTGCGCCGGAATAGCTTTTCACAGGCCCCCGCGGCCGGTCGAGCGGAAGCTCAAGTGGCGGGGGAACGTCCTTGAACTGCGTCAGCCAATAGGTTTCGGCGTTGTTGCCGGCACCGGAACCGTCGGCATGGGCATGGGATCTCGCGTAATCGCCGAACCGCGTTACCGGCGGCAATTCGATTGGCCGGTGTAGAACCTTGTCAGAGTAGATCCGCGCCAGTTCGTCCAATATGACATTGGTTGACCAGCCATCGCAGACAATATGATGAGAGGTGAAGACCAGGACATGATAATCGCTGGCGAGACGAATGAGCTGCGCCCTGACCAGCGGACCGTTGGTTAGGTCAAACGGGCTTTGAGCGTCCTCCCCCAGCAAACGATTGAACTCGACATCACGCTCGGACGGTTCGAGCGCAGATAAATCGCGCAGCGGCACTTCAAGCTTTAACACCGGCCGGAAATGCAGCGTTGTGCCATCAGGATCCACGGCAGCGCGCAGTGCTTCGTGGCGAGCGAGCAATGCGTTCACGGCCTCGCGCAGCGCATCAGCCTGTAGCGGTCCGCGCAGGTGTACGCTGAACGACTCGTTGAACGAACAGGATGCGTCGTCGCCAAGCATCGCCGCGAGAAAAATCTCACGCTGAGCTTCGGTCATAGAGACTTCGGCTGAACGCTCCGTTTCGGCAACGATCGATGGCGAGCCGACCGTAGCATTGAGCGAGTCTGTTGCTGATCCCGACAATAGGCCAGCTTGCTGCATCTCGACCGCACTCTTTTCAAACGCGTCGGCGATCGCATCGAGATCTGCATCGCTGTGCGCCGTCGTCAGAAAACAAGGGAATCCTTCGCGGAGATGAATCCCGTTTTCCCGCATATAATAATAGAACAGGCTGGCGTTACGCTCCTCGCTCGGGAAGCCGAAATAGAACAGGCTTCCGAAGCGCTCGACTTTCGTCGGAACGTTCCGCCTCGCGATGACGTCGCTCAGGGTTTCGACCAGCCGAGTTGTGCGCTCTGTCAACTGCTGCTGTAGAGCAGGACCTTGCTCCCTTAGATGTTGAAGCACGGCCCTGGTAGCTGCGAGGGTCAGCGGGTGGCGTACGAACGTCCCGGCGAAAAACGTGACGCCGACCTCCGGAACACTTTCATCGCCGTACTGCCACGCGCCTCCGTCAATAGCGTCCATGAATCGGGCTTTTCCGGCAAGGATGCCAATCGGCATTCCACCCGCAAGAACCTTGCCGTATGTGGCAAGATCGGCGCGGATACCGAATAGCGCCTGGCACCCCCCTTGGTGCACACGGAATCCGGTGACGATCTCGTCGAAAATCAGTGCTGTATCGGATTGAAGCGTGATTGCGCGAACTTCCTTGAGAAATTCGACAGGCTGGAAGTCGGGATGACGGCTTTGGACCGGCTCGACAAGAACCGCCGCAAGATCTTTCGCGTGGGTACGTATCCAGTTCAATGATTCCGGTCTGCCGTAGGGGAGCACGGTCACATTTGACAGATTTTCGCGCGGGATTCCGGGCGCAATCGGCGCGGAAATTGGGTCACCAGCCTTGTTGGTGAA
>DASZZA010000358.1:0-3606 GCA_035545135.1 Lacipirellulaceae bacterium
AATATCCTACGGAATGTCTTCTCCGTCACGTAGCCAACGCAGCCCGTGGATACGATGATATCCAGGTCGCTCAAGGCTGAGCGTCGTTGGGGGAATACGTCATCCGCTTCCAGATTGGCTGCAATACCATCTTCGATCAGCCCGACAGACTTCGCGTAATCGATGGCAGCCGCCGAGACATCGAGGCCGACAAAACTTGCATTCACCTGTTCGGGCCATGAGCCGAAATAATTTGAATCGAGCTTCAAAAGCCGGTCGGTCGGCAGTCCATGCATCGACGCATGATTATAACGATGGGCCATACGCTGCATGTCGAGCGGGAAGCGCACCAAAGCAGCGTTTATGCCATAGGAACAACCTATATCCAGAACCTTCACGCGACGACCACTCATGCGGGCGCGGCGAGCGATAAGTGTGCGCAAAATTCCCTTGGCAAGATCGGGGATCACATAGTCCAATCCCCCCAATACCCTCAAATATTCCCGTGGGTCCGGCATCTCGTAGATGCGATCGAAATTTGCTTTCCCCCGATTGAGATCCTCAAAACGGCGATCATCCGTCTGTGCAGTTGTGGCAGCAGTCACCATTCCTCTCTCTCCGCTCGCGCGCGGCAAAACTCTCCATAAAAAATAGATGCGTGGTCCTACCCCCATGGGGATGACATTGCAACTTTTTTGACCGCTATCGCAGCAAAAATAGGGATAAAGACCGATATTCTTGTTCTCTCAACGTTATTTCGTCGAAATACTTAGCCATAATCGATTTGCAGCTTGCTCCGGTGTGAGCTGGTCTTTTGCACGACTCACACTCAGATTTGCTTGCTGCATCTGCCGAGTGGAAATTTGTCCGATGAGCGGTTCCAACGCTTGACGGAACTTCTTATCTTGGGAGCGCTGCGGCGATATGAGTAGAATTGCATCGTAAGGCGGAAGCGATTGTTTCGGATCGCCGAGGACCACCAAGTCATATTGCGCAATCTGCCCATCGCTCGTGTAGCCAACAATGACGTCCACAGCTCCGTCGGCGACGGCCTTGTACATGAAAGTCGACTGCATTTCCCGGGTCTCGCGAAAGGAGAGACCGTACGCCCTGCGCACAGCGCGCCATTCCGGGCGCGCAAAAAACTCGTAGTCTCCGGCAATCGAGAGCTTCGCGGCATAAGGAGCGAGATCAGCGATGGTATGAATGTGAAGCCGTTCCGCTTGGTCGCGACGCATCACCAGAGCATAGGCGTTATCGAAACCGAGAGGTCCGGCCAACGTAATGCCGCGCGTGCGATGCAACCAATCGCCAACTTCCGAAAGCACCTTTGAGTGGGAGGCGACGTCGGTACGATGCATGAAATTCGTCCAGATCGTGCCCGAATAGTCCACATAGGCATCGATTTCGCCCGCTGCCAAGGCATCGAAAATTACAGTTGACCCAAGACCTACCCGGTGGGTGGCATGCATCCCCACATCTTCAAGTCGTTTGTCGATAAGTGCTGCCAGAATGTATTGTTCTACGAAAGCCTTGCCGCCGATCACATATTGCGTGGCACTCGATGTTCGTCCGGCGAAGAGGCTTGCGAGTAACACGGTGGCAAGACCGATGACTCCGAAAAGCTTCAAGCCGGTGCTGCGTCTTTCGAAGCCCCGCTCGATCAGCGCCAGCAACTGATCGACCACCAGCGCCAGGATGACGGCCGCAACGCAACCGAAGACGACGAATATCCAGTTCTGCGTCTGGAGGCCGGTGAAGATGTAATTGCCGAGGCTCGTCTGCCCGAGGGGTGTCGACAGCGTTGCGGTGCCGATCACCCAGACGGCAGACGTTCGGATACCTGCCATGATGATCGGCATGGCTAATGGAAGTTCAATCTTCAACAACCGCTGTCGCGGCGTCATACCGACGCCACGTGCGGCTTCTTTCACTGCTTCATCGACGCCCAGAATGCCTGTGACGGTGTTCCTGAGGATCGGAAGAATACTGTAAAGCGCCAATGCAAGAAGCGAGGGTAAAAATCCCAGCGCGGAGAACGTTACTCCGAACAATCTGTCCGTTACGGCCGAAAGAGCCAACAGTAACGGATAAAACAGGGCCAAGAGAGCTAGACCAGGAATAGTCTGGATCAGCCCCGCCACAGTGAGAAGCAGCCAACGCGAGCGCGGCGACCAGACGCCGATGATCGCGAGCGACAGTCCGATAGCCAACCCGATGGCGAGCGCCGTCACACTCAACAGCACGTGCTGTCCGAGATAGTCAGGCAGAACCGCCCAAGCGCTTTGGATTCTGGCGTCCATCAGCGCAGTGTCCCGGCTAGTTGCTCAACCTCGCTTGCCTGCCGGCGCGGCACATCGATCAACTCGCGTACATATTCGTTCTTGGGATCGTTGAGGAGATCGTGGGGCGTTCCCACCTCGACAATCTCTCCCGCCCTCATCACCGCAATCCGGTCGGCGAGAAGCACGGCCTCCAGCATGTCATGGGTTATCATCACGGTGGTCAGCGCGAGGGATCGATGAACGGCGCGATATTCCCGCGCCAGCGAGTCCCGGGTGATCGGGTCCAGGGCGCCGAACGGCTCGTCCATCAGCACGATATTCGGGCGAGCGGCGAGCGCACGCGCCACCCCAACACGCTGGCGCTGTCCGCCCGAAAGAGTGGACGGCATCCGGCCGCGTGCATCCCGGGGCAATTGCACAAGGTCCAGCAATTCGTCGATGCGGGTGTCGATGTCGTTCTTTTGCCAGCCGACGAGACGGGGCGTTACCGCGATATTTTCTGCCACCGTCAGGTGGGGAAAAAGGCCGATGCCCTGGAAGACATATCCGATGCGGCGGCGGAGTTGGAACGGGTCGAGAGTCTGGATGTCCTGTCCCAGGACTTCGATCGCGCCTGCGCTTGGATCGACCAGGCGATTGATTGTTTTCAGAAGAGTCGTCTTGCCGGAACCGGACGTTCCTACAACAGCAAGGAATTCTCCCGCTGCGATTTCGAGCGAGACCGCGCGCACGGCGAAGGTTCGTCCGCGGTCATACGTCTTGTCGACATTCCGGAAGGCTATTGCGACGGAATCTGCAGCCATGTCCCCGCGTTGTTGACTTGTTTCAATGGTCGTTACGCGCTCCGGCTTCCCGCATCAAGGAAAACCGGTCGGGCGGTGCAGCAGGGGCTCCGGCATTTCTCCTCTGTTTTCAGCGGTTTAACGTCCTTGAGAAATTCTTGATGCCTGCTTGAGGACTTGTCTGCCCCTCGCTCGTCAACTCTCTGCCGGAATGGGCCAAACGGAGGCGAGCATGAAGGGCAAGATACTGGGTTTCGATGTGACGGCTGCGAACGGTGTCATCACCGGTGAGGATGGCAAGCGATACAAGTTCGGTTCTGCGGAATGGAAGGCGCCGCGGCAGCCCAGGCAGGGCGAAGATGTCAACTACGAAATCTCATCAGACGGAATGGCCGCAGAGATTTATCCCCTGAAGGCGTCTGCGGGGCTGGACCTGGGCGACATGGGCGCGCGAATGAAGGATGCGCTCGGCGGGGGCAATGTCGATCTGGGCGACGTGGGGGCGAAGGCGAAGCAGATGTTCGCCACCGGCTCCAATTCGCCGGCCGGGGAGCGTGCGG
>DASZZA010000359.1:0-3638 GCA_035545135.1 Lacipirellulaceae bacterium
GGAGGATTACCCCGAGGTGCATCGCCCGGCCGGTTGGGACCACGACGGAGACGGCATGCCCGATGAATGGGAAGTCGACCACGGCCTGAATCCCGCCGATCCGACCGATGGCCCGCGCGACGCAGACGGCGACGGCTTTACGAATCTTGACGATTATCTCAACAGGCTGGCTGCCGCTTCGCACTAAGGCGCGTAATTTTCCGGAAACTCTCACGTGCACGCGAATCGGCCCACTAGGTTGATTAGTTTCATTGCCCTGTGTTTCGCGAGTTGGCTGCTCGCGCAGCGGACGTGTGCCGAGGCCAAGCCGCTGTTACTCGGGCTGACCGATTTTTCTCAATTCATACGGGAGTTTAACGCCCTCAGCGGTGCGCCAGCGGTTTGCGTCGTACCGAACGATCGTGTCGCCGCATGGATGGCCGCCAATGTGCCGCTCTTCGACTGCCCAGACGCACAGCTCAAACGCATTTACTACTTTCGCTGGTGGACCTACCGCAAGCACATTTGCCGGACGCCCCAAGGAATGGTCGTCACGGAGTTTATCAAGCCGGTGTCGCACGCTGGTCCGTACAATACGATCTCGTGCGCGTTGGGTCATCATCTTGCCGAAGGGCGCTGGATGCGTGATCAGCATCCGCTGGATGATTACATCCACTTCTGGTATCGGTCGGGCCCCCACGTCGGCCCGGCGCCGCACTTCCACAAGTACAGCAGTTGGGCAGCCGCGGCGATTTACGATCGATATCTCGTGACCGGGGATCGCGAGTTTGTCGTCGATTTGCTTGATGACTTAATTGCGGACTACCGACGCTGGGAACGCGAACGGCAGCGACCCGATGGGCTGTTTTGGCAATACGACGTTGCCGATGCGATGGAAGAATCGATCTCGGGCGGCCGCGACGCGAAGAATATCCGTCCGACGATCAATAGTTATATGGCGGCCAATGCCAATGCGATCAGCCAAATTGCGCGATTGGCCGGTCGCGCCGGTATTTCCGAGAAGTTCACTGCCACGGCCAGTGAGCTGCGGACAAAAATGAGCGAGGCGCTTTGGGATCCGAAAGCCCAATTCTTCAAAGTGCGATTTGAAACCGGCGCACTGTCGGACGCACGCGAGGCAATTGGGTTCATCCCGTGGATGTTCGACTTGGCATCCCCGGCCCAAGCGGTTGCCTGGCGACAGCTTACCAATCCAGCCGGATTTTGGGCCCCCCGCGGCCTGACCACGGCCGAGCGGCGCCATCCGGCTTTTCGAAGTCGTGGCGTTGGTGCATGCGAGTGGGACGGTGCGGTTTGGCCGTTCGCCACAAGCCAAACACTCAATGGGCTCATACATTTGCTTCGCGGTCCGGAGCAGCCGTACGTCACGCGGGGCGATTTTCTCGCGGCCATGCGCATCTACGCCAAGGCCCATCAGCGGCACGGGAAGCCCTACATCGGTGAATACTATGATGAAATAACCGGCGATTGGCTGATCACCGGGCCTAAGGCAGCACGAAGCCGCGACTACAACCATTCCACGTTTTGCGATCTTGTCATCACGGGCTTGGTCGGAATCGTTCCTAGACCGGATGATGTTGTCGAAGTTAACCCCTTATTACCGCCCGATGCGTGGGAGTGGTTCTGCCTGGACAACGTGCCCTATCACGGCCGATCGCTCACCATCATTTGGGATCGATTTGGCGAACGGTACGGGCGCGGAAAGGGACTGGCGATTTGGGTGAATGGCGTTGAGATTGCCCGCGCCACTGAATTCGGTCGGCTTTGTGGTCGAATTCCAAGACCGGCGGCCAAGTGAGGCGTTGGCGCGGGTTCACGCCATCTTGCAGCGGCTACTAACGCCGACGAATTCGGGCCGCACGGGCTATCGGTACTGGGGACTGTGAGTGGATCGGCCGTTTGAAGGCATAGGCGCGATTCGTCGTCGACAGGTGACTGTGATAACGATCCCAAATAGCAACGGCATGGTGCTAAAGGGTTCTGGCACCGTCGTGGTTGTAACAGACCCACTTCCAAGCGTTTGCCCGAAATTGGTGCGCCATGTGTTATAGTCGGCCGGCGTTCCATTCGTTCTGCGCCAGAGGACGTAATCGGCAGCATCGACGGAGCCGTCGCCATTGTAGTCGCCGGAAAGTGCGGCAGTGAGGAAGTCGCTCAGCGTAACTTGGTTGCCGCTAATCGTGACGAGAAAGCTTGCGCCAGTTCCCAACACGTTGATTCGGCCATCGGGACTAAGATTGGCAAACGACCCGCTAATTGAATTGGCGGCAACGATGATGAACTGGGTCTCCGGGTCAGGCAGATAACTGTCGAGCAGTTTGAGAATGAGATCGCCGCCCAACATTACGCTTCCGCTTACCGCTACGGAATCGTAGCTGTCTGTCGCGGCGAGCTCGATCTCGAGCGCTCCGCTTTCGGTTGCGAAGTTGCCGCTGATGGTTGTGCTGCCGATGGACTCGCCGGGCGCCAACGTACCGCCGCGATTTTCCAGGTCGAAGCCGATCGTGCGAGCGTGCAATACTCCGCCTTGAAAGTTGAAGGTGCCGCCGGGGCCCTTCGTCAATGTGTCGGTCGTGAGCGTACCGCCCAGAAGATTCAATGTTGCCGTTGCTGCCGGGTTGTCGCCAATTACTACAACACCGTCGCTCATTCCCTGCGGGGCGTGCTCAACGGTGAGCCAACCGTTAGTAACGCTAAGCGTCGCGTGGTCGCCGGTATGGGTGCCTAAGAGAATATTGCCTGCGTGCTGGCCTACGGCGTCGATGACAACCGAACCATTGTCGATCTCAGCTGTGTCGTATTTCGAAGGTTGCCACACGCCGACGACGAGCGGGTCGGGGTTCACGTCCCAATTTGTGATTTGAGCAAAGCGATTATTCGTCGCGCCGTTGAACACAACCGGGGCGACTGCCGGCCACGCGGCCAGGTCGTCGATGTATTCCTCGAGATTCGTGTAGCCGTCGCTGTCGAAGTCGCCGTTGTGGTCGTCGGCGTTCGGGTCCAAGCCGTGCTGCAATTCCCACGCGTTGGGCATGCCGTCGCCGTCGGTGTCCCAATTCGCGTCTCGAGCAAAGGGCGCAGCGCCGGTTGTCGGATCGGCCCGAAACGAAAGCAATTGCCGCCATTCGGCCCCTTCATCCGGATTGTAGGGATCAAAGCCAGGGGGCGGATCGGCAAAATCGTTGAACGGGTCGTCGGCCCAGGCCATGATCTTTCCCGTGCCGGTGTACGTCTCATGGATCAGACGTTCATCGACGGTGTCGATGGCTTCAACATTACCAGTCTGAAAATCGTAGTCGCGCGTCCACCAATTCGCTCCCATGTATTTGAGGACGTTCGCAAAAGCATCCGTGGCCGAATCGGTCACACCCTTGTACGTCGGTTGGCCGCCGGCCCAAAGCGGATTGGCTTGGATCGAGGATGAGGGGAAACTACTGCTGGTCAGCAGCACACCATCGTTGGCATCGCCATCTTTGTTCGAGTCGCGCAAGTTGCCCGACTGGTAAACCCTTGTCAGCGACGAGCTGTTGCCGCTGAAGACGCTCGTACCGCCGGATCGAGTGGTGATTGCCGTGCTGCTGCCACCGACCGGGTCATCGCCGCCGGGTCCGGCGAGATAGAAGTTATCGACGAAGTTA
>DASZZA010000360.1:0-3696 GCA_035545135.1 Lacipirellulaceae bacterium
GCCCGAGCGACATCCTGGAATCGATCCTGGATCCCGATAAAGTCATCAGCGACCAGTACGGCGCGGTCGTTGTCGTCACGTCGAGCGGGAAGACGGTCACCGGTCGCATCGTCAATCACGGCGGCGGCAAGATCATGATCAATACCAACATGCTCGACCCTAGCGCGATCGTGTCTATCGACCGCAAGGACGTGGACGAATTGAAACCGTCGACCACGTCGATGATGCCCACCGGCCTCTTAAACACGCTGCACGAAGACGAAGTGCTCGACCTGATGGCCTTCCTGCTCTCGCGCGGCGACCGGAACAACCCGATGTTCGCGCACTAGGCTTTGTCTCAAAACGCGAAATGGGAATCAGCCGGACCGCGCTAGTGGCCGGTTTTCTCGCAGAACCGAGGGTTAGCGCCCTGCGGCTGATCGTTTTGAGACAAAGCCTAGAACAAACGTGGTCTCGCCCGCCGTCGCCACTACACGATCGACAGCGAACTCGTATGCAACGTAAGGAGCGGCGGGGTTTGTCCCTGCCGATTTGAACCAGCCGGACGGCACGGCCGCATGTCCACTCATGCGCGGCGGGCACGTGCGCTCGTGGTTCCACGAACGCGATCAGCGCAGTACGCCTGCATCGGCGGTATTCGTGCCGGTTCGTTTGGCCGCCTCCGCGATCCAACGCCATTACGCCTTGTCAACGCGCCCTTTTCCCGGCATTATTAATAGTCCACGCACCCCTAGCTCAACTGGATAGAGCACCAGCCTACGAAGCTGGGGGTTGGAGGTTCGAATCCTCCGGGGTGCGCTTGACAATGACTAAGAGCCGAAGAGCAGTGAAGTAGCGCAGCAATTGCCTACATTGGTCGCGACATTTTCCTGGTTGATTACTCCACTTGTTCTTCCACTCCGCTTTGGCACTCATGCTACGCCGAGGCTAGCGCCGGCCAGAGGTTCCAGTCGGTGGCTAAGGATGCCCACGCGTCGTCGGCGCTGGTGTGAGACGCGGCGTCGTCCGACGGGGTGCTGTTCGTCGTCGATGACGCGTCGTTGGCCGTCGCATGATCGGAGCTTGTCGTCTGTCCCGCGGCAGCCATTACAAAGTCGGCGATGTCCTGATCGATCGGCTGGATGTGCGACACGGGCAGCAACTGATGCTGCTGTGTGGTCACGGTGTCGGAAACTAGCGCGGCAGAGGAAACGCTTGGTGACAGATTCTGCTGCGGCGCCATGATGCCATAGAAGCCGATATAGTACCGTGAAGCGAACAAACCGCTGCTGGCCGCGGACCGCGCGGCCGCGAGGCCGGCGGCTGTGGGCGTGTACGAATCGGCTGCGGCGTAGTTTACGGTGTAACCCAGGTCGGCGAGCGAACCGATAGTCACTCTCGACAGCGGCAAAGTCGTCCCCGGTCCGGCCCAGCCGGTCATCAGCTCGTTGGTAAATACCGTCTCGCGCCAGTGAGCATCGGCGGTACCGGGTCCGCCGGTGGCCTCGACCGGAACGCCCGTCGCATTGGCGCCAAAAATCTGGTTGTACTGCGCGGTGGCATTCGCGCCGGTAAAGGTCGGGTTACTCGTAAAGGCGCCGGATAGCAGACCGAAATCGGACCACAACGTGCCGATGCCCAGAATGTGTCCCATCTCATGCAGGACGACGCTGTACAAGAGGCCGCTGGATACCATGCTGGCCATGTCGGCCGCATCGAATTGCATGACGCCATGAATCGGCAACATGCTGCCGGCGCGGAAGGCGTCGGGCCCCGATTGGCCCAAGATGCCGCCGACGCCGTCGATGGTGGGCGCGCTGGCGCTGATCATCAGATCGTCGACTCTTTGGCCTTGATAGGTTGCGTCCGGCAAATCGCCCGTGATGACCTGCGACCAACGATCGGCCGCCTGTTGGAAAATCGCCTGCTCGGCGACGGTCAGCCCGGTCATTTGCAGCGTGATCTGGAAGCCGCCGCCACTATTACTGCTGCTACCCGACGACGGCGTCGCAGTCACGGTCGGCGGCATGACCGTGAGTGTGTAGTTCGGGTTGGTGGCGCCGTTTGCGCCGTACACATCGACGTAATACGTACCAGTGGCCAACCCATCGAGCGAAATCGTTTCGCCATTGCCCGTGCCGAGTGAGGAGCTGATCAGGTTACCCGACGAGTTATATAAGGCGAGTTGCAGATTTCCTCGAGAGTTCTGGAAGCTGATGGACACCGAGCTGCTGGTGGTGCCGGCGGCGCTCGTGGAGAATCGGAACCAATCGGCTGAGTCTTCCATTCGGAGCGAATTGACGGTGCGCGCCGCCGTGAGCGTGCCCAGATTGTACGCGGTGCTCAGCGTGTCGTTATTCTCGTAGGCGTCGTCGGGTGTGCTGCTCGTGGTGGTTGTGGTGGTCGTCGACGCAGTCGGCGGTGTGATGTTGAGCGTGTAGTTTGGATTCGTCGCGCCCCCGTTGCCATAAACTTTTACGTAGTAAGTGCCAGCAGCTAGTCCATTGAGTGAGACTGACTCGCTGTTTCCGGTGCCCTGCGATGAGCGGAGCAGTCTGCCCGACGCGTTATATAAGGCGAGCTGCAAATTGCCTTGCGAATTCAAAAAGCTGATCGATGCCGAACTGCTGCTTGTGCCGGTGGTATTGGTGCTGAATCGGTACCAATCGGCGGAATCGACCATGGCCAAATTGTTGATGGTTCGCGCAGAAGTAAGGGGCCCGAAGTTATACGCTATGCCCAACGAATCATTGTCTTCATAAGAATCGTCGGGCGTGCTGGTTGGAGTGTTCGCCGGACTGGAAGTCGGCCCTGATGTGGTGGTCCCGGATGTGGTCGTGACTCCGGGTCCGTTGATCATCCAGGTGTAGGAGCCCCGCGAGTAGCCGGCGTAATTTGTGATGCCGACGTAGTACTGCGTTCCGGCCGTTAGATTGAGCGTCACCCGGCTATCGGTGTTGCTGGGATATGAAATATCGTCGTTAAAGGCGAGCCGCCGTCCGGAAGACGAAAATACGCCGAGAACCGTATCGAGATTGCTCGACGGCGTCGTTGCCGAGATGGTGTACGTACCGCTGGCGTTTGCCGTGAACGAGTAGTAGTCGACCTCGGTGCCGGCAATCGATGCCGAACCGCTTGCGTCGTGCTGGGCGTTGAGTGTGAGGGCTGCCGCGCCGCCTGGCGGCGCGATTGCAAGTGGCGGTATGCCGACCCAGGTCAAGTTCAGGCGCGGCTCGAGGCACTCGACGCGTAGCCGACGTCCGCCGATAAATCGTCCACTTGAACTTTGTTTATGCGATCGTCGAGTGCGACGCGTAATCATCTCTGCCTCACATTATGCAACGTCACGAGAGAGCCGTGCGTTCAATTCAGTCCGGTTTTCCCGCCAGGGCGATCGCGTCAACGGCCGCACGCAGCTGCGTCGTACCCAACAGCGCCGATTATACAACTCCTACGCAGCCGGGCGAGAACGGATCGACGCCACCATGTTCCTATAGACAGTTTTTGATGGCGACTGTAACGCTTTCCGCGAGGGTCCGGGAAAAGCTTGCAAAAACGTGTCGGGAACCGAGTTGCGTGTGGAGCGAAGGCGTACCGCCAACATTGGTTGGGTTGGCGACACGTATTATGTGCCGGCCCCGGCGCAAGTTAGAAGCCAGTCGCCGCCTCCCGCAGCGACGCCTCGAATGCGCTCATCGCATCATCCGAAAAAAGGAC
>DASZZA010000361.1:0-5957 GCA_035545135.1 Lacipirellulaceae bacterium
TATTTCCCTCGTTCGAGGCAGATGCATTCGAGTGCACGCCGGAGGAAGCCGAGAAGGCATTTCTGCATCGCTTCGTGGTCGCCGGCGCGGCGAAGAGGTTCCTCGATCTGCAGCGGTGCGGCGTCGAGGGTATGGTCGCTCTCGATGTCGCGCTGCGCCCTGACGACGAGGAATGGAGCTTGTTCGTTCCGCCGTCCGTGGAAGCACAGGTGCACACGGCCGTCTGCTACGGGCACTTCTTCTGCTATGTGTTTCACCTCGATTATCTTGTTCGAGACAACGCCGAGAAAGTGAGGGAACGCCTCAAGCAATGGTTGGAATCCCGGGGGGCACGCTATCCCGCCGAGCACAACGTCGGTCATTTCTATCGCGCACCGCCGGAGCTCGTTGAGTTCTACCGGAGGCTGGATCCGACGAACAGCTTTAATCCGGGCATTGGGCAGACCTCTGTGCGGTACAACTGGCGGTGAGTCGTAGCCTCCTTCGCCGCCGCGAAAAGTCTGCCGTCGAGTGTGCGCGCCGCCGCCGTCTTGGGGGGGCACGCGCTTTTGTGTGCCGCTACCCTATCTAAATTAAGAGGGTCGGTCTGCAGACCGATTAGAGAGCCGTATCGACTCGCGAGATGAACCGCTTTGGGCGCGTTGGAGCCCAAGGCAATTGGAGCGATCATGAGCATCATGAACAGGTATAACAGGGGCGTTCTTGGCGTTCTTGCCCTCGGGGCGCTAAGTCTGCTTCGTACTGAAGCGTTTGGTCACGTGCCCGACAGTAAATCTTATTGGATCGGAACGTGGGCAACAAGCCCTGTGGGTCTCCCGACTATCTCGAAGGTAGGGGCCTACTCCTTGCCGACTGTTCTGACCATAAAGGGTACGATTCGCTATCGTATTCACATCTCGCTTGGTGGTCTGGAGGTGCGATTGCGGTTCTCCAACGAATACGGCAAGAGCGCTTTGAGGATCGCCGCAGTTTCTATAGCAATGGCGGGAGACGGGCTTGATGCGATCCCAGGATCGTTACGGCCGATAACGTTCGGAGGGCGACGTTCAATTACCATCCCTGCGGGTGCGCCAGCACTTTCAGATCCTGTCGCCCTCCGGGTGCGTTCCCTGAGCGATCTGCTCGTGAGCGTGTATGTCCCGCAGGGCATAGGGGGATTTGCCTGTACCAGGGATCTCACCCCGACCAATCAAGCGGTTGTTGAGGCTTCAGACGCAACATCCCTTCACGAGCTAATGCCGGGCAAATGCCTTGCGACTATGCGACCTCTAGTGTCAGAGGTCGATGTGCAGGAAATGGCTCCTAAAAGGGTGGTAGTCACCCTAGGGGACTCCATAACCGATGGAGTGGTGGACCCGAAGACGGGCGAGCGGGGATGGCCCGGGGCCCTGGCGCGCAGGCTTGCGGGGCGAGGCGTTTCTGTAGTAAACGCAGGTATTTCAGGCAATCGCCTTCTGCGATCTTTCCCGATGTTCGGTGTATCTGCATTGGCTCGGTTGGACAGAGATGTGCTCTCGGTGCCCGGTCTCAGGTATATAGTGCTGTTAGAGGGGATAAACGATATAGGAATGAGCGGCCCGGAAGGTATGCTCGGCTCCACATCGTTAGTAACGCCAAAACAGCTGATCGCAATCGACTCGCAAATAGTGACTCGAGCGCACGAACACAAGGTGAAGGTAATTGGCGCTACGCTTTTGCCATTCAAAGGAGCAGAGTACTATTCGGCTGACAAGGAGAAAGTTCGGGAAGCGGTGAACGAGTGGATTCGGAAATCTAGGACGTTTGATGCGGTCGTGGACTTCGACATGGCGGTTCGAGATACAGCTCATCCTGAGCGATTAAAGAAGGACTACGACTCTGGCGATCACCTACATCCCAATCTGGCTGGTTACCGGCATATGGGCGAGGTAATTGACCTGGGGTTGTTCAACTGACAGCCAGGGAGTGATGAGTCGCCTCAAGAACTCGCTCGATGCGCCCGCGCGCCTATCCAGTCGAATACAACGTCGGCCATATTTACCGCGCCCGCCCGAGCTCGTCGATCCTACCGGAGGATCGATCCGACGAATAGCTTCAATTCGGGGGCTGGGCGGGGCTCTCTTCGCAATAGGTAGCGGTGAATCGGCTGTGGCGCCAGGCTACAGGTTCCACCCGTCCTACCAGAAAAGTCCACGATGCCACTCCAATCAGCGCAACACCGACCGTGATGAGAATTGCCCAGTAGAACTCTCCCGCTCGGCTCAGTATCCACCCCGTGACCGTGGGTGCCACGATTCCGGCCGTATTTCCCGCGAAATTCTGGAAGCCCGTCCAGCGCCCGGCGGCAGCAGGCCCGGCCAACGTCTGCGTAAGCGCCCAGACGTTGGACGCGGATACCGCAAAGAAAGTGATGCCGAGAATGAGAGCGGCGGCGCAAACGGCTATTCCGCTGGCGGTTGCGAAACTGAGGAAGATTCCAGACAGCGCCAGACCCCCTGCGATAACCGTCTTGCGCGCGAGCGACGGACTCGCGCCCTTACGCACCCATCGATCCGAAAGCCGGCCGGCGAGCAGCGCGCAGCACGCTGCCGCGATGTAAGCGACACCTCCGAGCTTCGCCATCTCTTGCATGGTGAAGTGCCGATCGTGCACCAGGAAGTAAGGGAGCCATGTCACCAGGAAGTAGTTCACGTAATTGCAGCAGAATAGTCCAACGCAGGTTCCCCAGAACGACCGGATATGCAGCAACTCGCGCATGCGCGGCGCTCTGTTCCGGCGCTCGAGATGAGACGGAGGGCTGGGCGGCATCAACATTAGCCACGGCACCACCCACATGAGACTGGCTAGTCCGAGAGCGACAAACAGCGGACGCCATCCGTAGCGAGCCATCAGCAGGCCGCCAATGAGGATACCCAAACCGGGGCCGAGCACTTGGCCCGCGATGACGGCAGAGTTCGCCAGGCCGCGGTTATGCTCCGGGATGCTGCGCGCAATGATCTTGGAATAAGAAGGGAAAGCGACGGATTCTCCCAGGCCAAGGAGCAATCGCAAAGCGAAGAGCAGCGCGAAGGAGTGCGCGGCAGCGGTGAGACCGGTCGCAGCTGACCAGGCGATAAATCCCGCGGTCAATACCCAGTTGACGTTGAGACGATCGACCATCCAGCCGGTGAGTAGTTGGGCACACGAGTAGGTCCAGAAGAATGCCGACAGGAGCACGCCGAGTCTGCCGGGAGAAATACCGAGCTCATCCTTCAGTATTGGAGCGGCTATGGAAAGACTGCCGCGATCGATGTAGTTAAGGAATGCAGAGAGACCAAGCAGCACCGCGACAATGATGACGCGATAGGCATGTGGGGGCTCGGTCGATCTCATTGCTGGGCAACTCGCGGTGAACCATGGGCGTTGGCAAGCGCGCGTTTCGATCGTGCTCACGGCATCTTGCATTTCCCTTGTAATCCTGTCAACCTATCATGCCAGCACGGTATCGAGCTCGCGCATATGGATCGCTCCTCGCCTCACAATCGCGGTAATCAGAAAAGGCAGACGTCTTCGAGTTGTGCGTCCTGCGTGCGCGAGTTTGTCGCGCGTGCTTTGGAGACAGTCGGGACCAGGCCCCAGAGCGCCAAGGCTGTGGCCGAGGCTCTCACGGATACATCTCTGCGTGGCGTCGACAGCCACGGAATCCGCCTCCTCACCCACTATGTCCGGGTGGCCGAGCACGGCCGCGTGAACGCTCACGCGGTAGCTTCTTTCGAAGAGACTGGGCCCGCTACGGGCGCGGTTGATGCCAAGAACGGGTTCGGTCATCCTGCAAGCTACCTTGCCATCGATGAAGCGATGCGGCTGGCGCTTCGCACCGGTATGGGCTGCGTGACCGTCACGCATTCGTCTCACTTTGGCGCCGCCGGCTGTTACGCATTGAGGGCCGCGGCGCAGGGTTTTGTTGCGCTCTGCACGTGCAACTCCGATTCGTTCGTCCTTGCGCATGATGGCTTGCAGCCGTTCCACGGAACGAATCCCATTGCTTTCGCTGCGCCAGTTTCGGGCCGGCATCCGTTCCTATTGGACATGGCCACTAGCGTAATTCCATGGAACAAGGTGCAGGATTTGCGGGATGAGGGGCTCGAAATGCCGCCGGACGTGTCGGTCGATGCGCAGGGTCGACCAACGCTGGACCCGGAACGCTCCGCCGCGCTGTTACCGCTGGGAGGCATGCAATACGGCTACAAGGGAGCAGGGCTTGCTGCAATGGCCGAAGTGCTCAGCGCGGTACTCACGGGCATGCCTCACTGCAGCCGCATTCTGCCAATGGGCGGCTCAGACCTCTCCACACCGCGTCATCTCGGTCACTTCTTCCTTGTAATAGACCCAAAGCGCCTGGTGACGCCGAACGTTTATGAGAGAGGCATTGACGCTTATCTGAGCGACCTCCGGAGTCAGCCGGCTCGCGCGAACACTCGGGTGATGGCTCCTGGCGATCGCGAATGGAGCATCGAGGAGCAACGGGGTAAACAGGGAATTCCGATTGGAGAGTCGCTGCGGCGGCAATTCGAGGAGTTGGCGGATCGCCTTCGCATACCGCGCTTGACGTATTGCTGATAGCCGTCTTCCGTCACGAGCTCATCTACGTGACTTCGATCAGCAGATGGCCCTGCGCCGGGATTTCGACCTGGACAGTGTACATGTCTCCGGTTCCGCTGACGGTTCCGGACGAAAACCGAAATGGTCTGGTGGCGTCAAGGCCGTATTCGTGTGGCGAAAACTGTAGCGTGCGCATTTCCGGAAGGTTCTTGAGGTTAAAGCAGTTGATTACTGCGCCCGCGCTTGCATTTACGTGGACGTGTGTCAGCTCGTCGATGCCGTAGAAGCTGCCGTCGGTAAAATACGGCTTCAGGCGCTTGTAGATCCTAACTGCTTCGCGTTGCGCCTTGACAACAGCCGGATCAGTATGAGTTCCACCAATTCCCAAATGGCGGCAGGTGGAAGCGTTCCACCAAAACACCAGGGAGTTCTTGTTGTCCGTTCGCAGATCGATGTGGATGTAGAGCGGCAGGCTGTAAGCGAGGTTGTAATAGTAAAGGGCAATTGATCTGCCACTCATCAGGTCGTCCATTGGGTTCCACATGAGCTCAAAAGCCCAAACGGAATCGAATCCATGCGCGCCGGCGTGCTTGGCGGTACCCGGCTTTGGACCGTGGCCAAAGTACAGAGGGGTATAGTGGCTGTGAAACCCGCCCACGACGGGATCGTGCATTTCGACGAGAACGTTAGGAAACCTCTCATGCACCAGGCGAGCGAGACGTACCGTTGCCTCGACGTGCGCTTGCTTTCGCGCCGGAACAGTGTGGCCGTGGTGCGTATCCCAGCACTCTGCATGGTATGCCGTCCCGTCGAACATGAAGAAAATGGCGCCAGCGGCAGCAAGAGCGTCGAGCCGCCGAAGTGTCTCCTCGACGTATTGATCAGAAGCGCCGCAAATAGGTGGGTAGGCTGAACTCGGCTTTGTCTCCGGGAACTGTCCTTCCCACCGGGCTCGCCTGTTGAAGCGGTCCAGCCGATAGCAGTCCGAAGGGTATGAAGTGGGATTGCACCAGCCTGATAACGGCGTGTGCAGAGAGCATTTCAGGCCGTAGTCCGTTCTCAGCATCTCTGTGAAGGACTCGAGAGAGCCCAATCGCGCCCGATCCCAGATCTTCGAAGCGAAATTCGTATCCCAGCCGGGATCGAGATACAGCGCCTCGCAGCCGAACCATTTTGCCTTCCCGGCGGCTGCCTTCATGTCGGAAAGCGAGTAATACTTTCTGCGAACGGCAGGATTGTCGGAATCGGGTTGGAAAAAGAGCTTGTTGTCGTAGAGCTCGTTCCAATGCAGCGGGGGATCGAAGCGATCCGGATGCCGATGACCGCGACTCGCCATTTCCGCGCGAAAGGCATAGAACCCGCGATTCCGATCGCCTTTGAATGGGGTGACTCGGATG
>DASZZA010000362.1:0-2484 GCA_035545135.1 Lacipirellulaceae bacterium
TGAGTTTGGTGCAGAATTTTCTCCAAAGCCTCTTTGTCGATAGCGACATCTTCGTCGTCGAGTGGTTTATTGATGGCGGTTCTCGCGGCAGGCTTTGCGAGCGGCCCGATTTCCGGAAAATCGAATAATCGTTCGGCGTACGACTTGGCTTTTCCCATGCGGCCCCGCAATTGGGGCAATCCCGCGCCGACCAGAACCACTGGCAGAGTGCGCTGGGCCGATCGATGCAAGGCGGTGATGAGGGCCGCGAGCTCGTCTTCTTTGACGTATTGCATCTCATCGATGAACATCACAAGAGGGGTGTCCGCCTTTTTAGCGGCCGCCCCCACAGCCTCTAGCAACGCCGGAAGGTCGTGTTCCAGGTCGCCGTTATCGGCCAAGCCTGGTTCAGGTTTGTAGTCCAATCCAACTTCAAGGTCGCCGTACCTCAGTTTCAACGCCTTAGCGAACCCAGCAAGTCCTCGTAATGCGCGCTCAGAAAGCTTCTTGGCCTTGGCGTTCCGAGAAAGTTTTAGCAAAGCAACGCGCAATTCGGGTGCCAGTATGGCGGGCAAGGACCGGCCTTCTGGGGCCTCGATCCGCATGTTCACTAGTCCTGATTTTTCGGCATCGCGCCGCATACGGTCCAGCAGAACCGTCTTACCGACGCCGCGCAAACCGACTATGAGTACGCTTTTTGTTGAGCGGCCAATGCGTATGCGCTCGAGAGCTACGCGTACTGTTTCTCGCAACTCGTCTCGCCCGGCCAGTTCGGGAGGCTGTGTTCCGGCGCCTGGGGCGAATGGGTTGGTGATAGGATCCATGCCACAAGTTTATATGGAATTTAGGAAGTTTACAAGATTCTTATAAACGCGCTAAATTCACTCAAATTGAGGCTGGCCGTTTCCCTCGCTGTTTTAGCGTTCGATGTGGTACTGCTCGATTTTTCGGTAGAGTGTGGCGCGGCCGATGCCGAGGAGTTTGGCGGCTTCGGGGACGTTGTCGCTGGTGCGGTTGAGGGCTTCGGTGATGAGGCGTTTTTCCCACTGGTCGATGCGGAGGGTTTCCAGTTCGGTGCTGCTGGTGCCCGCGTCGCGGAGTGCCAGGTCGTGGGGGCGAATGGAGTCGGCATCGGCCAGGACGACGGCGCTATCGAGCACGTTGCGGAGCTGGCGGACGTTGCCGGGCCAGTGGTAGGTGAGGAGCTTGGTGCGGGCGGGGTCGGTGAGAGTCAAATTGGGCCGGCCGTGAAGTCGGCGGAAATGGTCGAGGAAGAAATCGACCAAGAGGCCGATGTCGTCGCCGCGGTCGCGCAAGGGGGGCAGGTGGAGTTCGAAGACGCTGAGGCGATAGTAGAGGTCTTCGCGGAATCGTTTGTCGCGAACGTACTTCTGCAAGTTCTGGTTCGTGGCGGCGATGACGCGGACATCGACGCTGATTTCTTCGGTGCCGCCGACGGGGAGGAAGGGGTGGCCTTCGAGGATGCGGAGGAGCTTGGCCTGGCCGGCGGGGGTGAGCTCGCCGACTTCGTCGAGGAATAGCGTGCCCAGGTCGGCTTGTTGAAAGAAGCCGATGTGGTCGCGATCGGCGCCGGTGAAGGAGCCGGCTTTGTGTCCGAAGAGCTGGCTTTCCATGAGGTCGGCGGGAATCGCGGCGCAGTTGACCGATACCATAGGCCGGTCGGCGCGCTGGCTGGAGTGGTGAATGGCCCGCGCGACGAGTTCTTTGCCGGAGCCGCTTTCGCCGCGAATGAGCACGCAGCCGGGGGCGCGGGCGATGCGGTTGATTTTGGACTTCAAGTCGGCCATCGCGCGGCAGTTGCCGATCAGCTCGTCGTAGCCGGGGGATTTTTCGAGGAGACGCTGATAGTCGTTTTGCAGGGTCGTGAGCGCGCGGGCTCGAACGAGCGCAATGGCGACGATGTTGGCGACGGAGATAATGAAGTCGAAATCGGATTGGCGGAAGCGACCGTCTTCGAGGTAGACGTGGATGGCGCCGAGCGTGGTTCGTTCGCCACCGCTACGGCGGACGAGGGGTGCACAGACAGCGTCCGCGAAATGTCCGAGATTTTCTGTGCCTTCGGTCGAAGCTTGGTTGGCGACCCAAACGGCGTGGCCTTGCCGGGAGACTAATTCAGTGAGCGATTGATTCAGAGTGACGCGGTTGGCAGCGTCGCGAGGGATCACGAGTTTGGGCTGCAGACCGCCTTCGTCGTTGACGGACAGGAAGCCGACAATAGACGCGTTGGTTCGTTTGCGCAGCAGGTCGAGCGCACTTTCGAGCACGCGGTTTGGATCGCCGCAGCCGAGCAGTTTGATGCAGAGCTGGTAGAGCAGCATGAGTTCTTTGACCTGCTCGGTGCTGGGCAATCCGGCGAGGGCATCTTCGTGCGATTCCTGGACGGCGATCGGCAGATCTTGGACGATCGTTTGCATGAGCTGGGGGTCGTCGCCTTGTGCGGTGGGCGGTTCTTCCGATTCATGGAACGCGAACTCGGCCGAGCCG
>DASZZA010000363.1:0-4064 GCA_035545135.1 Lacipirellulaceae bacterium
GCTATGCCGCCCTGCCGCTATTGCGCGAGTTGCTGCCCGTGGTCGACAACATCGATCGGGCTATTGAAGCGGCGGAAAAAGCCGGCGAAGCCGATAATCTGCTGGCCGGCTTCAGGCTCGTAAAGCAGCAACTTCACACAATCCTATCGCAGCACCATTGCGAGCCGATCACCGCCGACAACGATGCCTTCGATCCCCATTTCCACGAAGCCATTTTGCACCAACCCTCGACCGATGTCCCGCCCGGCAACGTCATCCAAGTCACCCAACCCGGCTACAAGCTGCACGACCGCGTCGTACGCCCCGCACAAGTGATCGTCTCCAGCGGCCCGCCAGCTTAGCGTCGGCCGCCAAGCCGAATCTATTACCGCACACAAAACGATTCCAACTTGCTTCACGAACCTTAACAGCTACTACGAAAATTCCATTCCTGCCCCCTACTATCCCGTATCCTTCATCCTTCCAACCATGCCCACTTACGACTACGAATGCGACGCCTGCGGTCATACGTTCGAGCTGTTCCAATCGATCACGGAGCCGATCCAGAAAAAGTGCCCCAAGTGTGGCAAGCTGAAACTCCGCCGATTGTTTGGTACGGGAGCCGCCGTCGTTTTCAAAGGCTCGGGCTTCTATCAAACCGACTACCGAAGCGAATCCTACAAGAAAGCCGCCGAGAAGGATAAACCAGCGACCGAATCAAAATCCGACAGCAAATCGGAAGCGAAATCTGACTCCAAGCACAAGTCTTCCGAAACGAAGTCCAGCGACACCGGCAAGAAATCGTCGAAATCAACGAAGAACGACTCGTGACGTGTCACCGTCGATTTTAGGATCAGCCGTCGGGCGCTAGGCCACGGTTATTGCCGATTTAACTGTGGGCTAGCACCTGGCTAACGCCCCGCGGCTGATCTACCCAACTCCAATCTTTACCTTCGACAGACCACTAAATGTTGTTTCAACCCCGTTGCTGATGTCGCAAGACTTCAGACCAACACAGAGTTGAGCGCTGAATGGTAAAATTTCTGCAGTTTCGCGATTTCGACGATTACAGGACCTCCGCTTGGGCACTCGTCGCCGCGAACGCGCTCCCGTTGTTCGGCGTTCTCTTTCTCGGCTGGGATGCGTTTTCGATCGTTATCCTCTATTGGTCGGAGAACGTCATCATTGGCGCCATCAACGTGCTCAAAATGATCACGTGCAGGCCCGGTGACGAACTCCTCATCCTGGGCGACGTCGATCCAAACGACAAACTCAACCGCGCACGCATGGAGCGCTCACGCGGCCAGTCCGTAAAATTGCTTCGTCTCGCCAACGACGGCAGCAAACTCTTCTTCGTCCCGTTCTTCATTATTCACTACGGTGGGTTCTGCTTCGTCCACGGCGTTCTCATTTTCGCCATCTTCGGGCGCGAGGCCGGCGGCTTCGGCCCCTTCGGCGGTTTCGATAATCTCCTGCACGTATTCACCAATGAGCATCTCTGGTGGTGCGTGGCGGCGCTCGCAGCAAGCCACTTATGGTCGTTTGCCGTAAATTATCTGCGCCGCGGCGAATACCGCCGCTCCTCCGTTCCGGTTCTGATGTTCCAGCCCTATGCTCGCATCGTCATTCTGCATGTCGCGATCTTGATCGGCGGCTTTATTGCCGCCGCGCTCGGAAGCAACGTTGTCGTGCTGCTCATCCTAATCGTTGGCAAGACTCTGCTCGACCTGAGCCTGCATCTCGCCGAGCGGCAGCGAAACGCGACCGCAGCAATCTCGCAACCATCGATCATGCCCGACCGACTTCCAGGTGAGGAGGAAGCACCGCATCCCACGCGCGCGGCGTCGGAGCGATGATGTCCACCGCCTCGCCCGTCATCGGATGCTTGAATCCAAGTTGCCGTGCGTGCAGCGCAATCGCACGCAGTCGCTCATCCTCAAACTGCTCTCCGAACGGCAGACTCGAACCGTACAGCGCATCACCCACCACAGCGTGCCCCCGCGACGCCGCCTGCACCCGAATCTGGTGAGTACGCCCCGTCTCCAACTCAACTTCCAACATCGTGCATATAGCCCGGCCATCCTGGCCTGGCTTTGAGGTCCCACTTTCCATATGGGCCCGAAACGGATCGCCTGCATAGATCCGATCAAGCACACGATAATGCATCACCGCCAGCTTCCCTCGAGGGTCACCTTCAGGTACGACGATCGATTGCGCCATCCCGTGACGCTTGTGAAGACAATCGCGCCACGTGCCTTCATCCGGCTGCACATCGCCCTCGACCACCGCCCAATACACTTTCGTCACCGTGCGATTTTCGAATTGCGCCGACAACCGCTGAGCAGCCCGAATGTGCCGCGCAAACACAATCGCTCCCGAAACCGGCCGGTCGAGCCGATGCGGCACGCCCAAGTAGATGTTGCCTTCCTTCTGTTCGCGCTCCCGGTAAAACGCCTTCACGCGCACCTCCATGCTATCGATGCCGGCGGGCGCCTGCGTAAGCACCCCCGGCGGCTTGTTCACCACCAGGCAAGGGCCGCAGTTGTATAGGATTTCGAGTGCCATCGAGTATTTGCACACGTAAGCCAGCCGGTGCCTCACGGGATTGGTGCTTTGTCAGGCATAGCCCGACCTACCTACGCGAACCCCATCAGAACGGCAATTGTCTATCTCCGCAAGTTGCCCTGCAGCCACTCGTACGCGGTAGCGAGTTATCGCGCAGGCCGCTACAATGTGGCGCTCGATTGCTTGTGAGTTTCTGATCGATGATTCGCGTTGCCATCCTTGGTGCTTCCGGCTATTCGGCTTTGGAGCTGATCCGCATCCTGCTGCGCCATCCGGAAGTCCAGATCACCGCGCTCACCACGCGGAAGACCGATTCGCGTCCGATTGCGGAAGTGCACCCGTCGTTGAACGGCTTGCTTCACCTTCATGTCGAAAACCTTTCGACCGAAGAAATTGCGAAGCGTTCCGACTGCGTTTTCTGCTGTTTGCCACATGGCGCCAGTGCTGCAATGGTGGCAGAGCTTCTGCCCCATCGCAAAAAGATTATCGACCTCAGCGCCGATTACCGGCTCACCGATGCAGCCGCATATCAAGAATGGTACGGCATCGAGCACGCCGACCCCGGCCGCTTGGGCAAGGCCGTTTACGGCCTGCCGGAGATTTACCGCGAACGCATTCAGCGCGCCGAGCTGGTCGCCAACCCGGGATGCTACCCGACGTCCGCAATTCTCGCGCTCGCACCGCTGCTGCGTGCCGGCGCTATTCTGCCGCGCGGCATCATTGTCGATAGCAAAAGCGGCGTCAGCGGCGCGGGACGCGAACCGAAGGCCCACTTGCACTTTCCCGAATGCAACGAAAGCGTAACCGCCTACGGCGTCGGCTCCCATCGCCACATGCCCGAAATCGACCAGGTGCTGACCGACGTCGCCGGCAGCGAAATCCGCGTCGTCTTCACGCCCCATTTGATTCCCATGGACCGCGGCATTCTCTCTACATGCTACGCCGAGCCGACCGGCGAGTTCAACAACGACTCGCTGCTCGAATTGATCAACAATTTTTACGCCAGCGAGCGGTTCGTCCGCCCCACGCCGCATCTCCCGTCCACAAAGCAAGTTGCCGGTTCAAACTTTTGCGATATCACGGTCCGCAGCGTCCGCGGACGGGTTGTCGTGATCAGCGCAATCGACAATCTTATAAAAGGCGCCTCCGGCGCCGCCGTCCAGAACTTCAATCTAATGCACGGCTTCGACGAAACTACGGCGTTACTCTAAACGCCAACCAATTACGAGCCCGACCGTAACCAGCGTCCGTTTCCGCTCCCCTCACCACCGCATTCTGCATCCCGCATCCTTATCCCCATGCCCGTCCGCCTTCCCCTTGGTTTCCGAGCTGCCGCCGTCTACTCGGGCGTCAAACGCAGCGATACAAAGCTCGACCTCTCGCTCGTCGTTAGCGATCGCCCCGCCGTCGCCGCAGGCGTCTACACGAAGAATCTCGTATGTGCCGCGCCCGTAAAGCTCGACCGCGAACGAACGCCGAGCGATTCGATCCGCGTCGTGGCCATCAACTCCGGCTGCGCG
>DASZZA010000364.1:0-7081 GCA_035545135.1 Lacipirellulaceae bacterium
GAGCTGTCGGTTAGGTATTGCGGAGCTGGCGGCGCGGCCACCGTCAGATCGACGGGCCGTGTCGTGTTGCCCAAGCCATTGGTTGCATTCGTGAAGACAATGTCTGCGTGGTACGTTCCGGGCGCGAGTGAATACGCGATATCGTTAAATGTAAAGGTTACGTTACTCGGAGAAGATGTGAGCACACCGGAAGTCTGCGACGCATTGAGCCAGCTCGGCACGCCGGAGATTGAGTAGCTCACCGTTCCGGTGGTGCTGCTAAGCGCAACATCAAACGACGACGCAGAGAATGGGCCGCCCTGTGGCCCGGAGGACACCATCTCAATCGCCGGTGCGACCAGTAAGCCTGGCAGTGCATTCACAACCAGAGCAACGGATCGCGATGTGGTGCCTTGGCCATTGGTCGTGTTGGTGAAGGTGATGGTCGCGCTTTGGGTTCCCGCAGCGAGGCTGTTGGCATTTGCATTCACCGTGAAAGTAACGGTCGCCGGCGTTGTCGTTGCCGTTCCCGACAATGATGAGGCGGTGAGCCAACTGGGCACGCCGGAAATGGTGTATTCTGATGTCCCGCGCGATGTTTTTATCTGGTACGAAAACGAAGCTGGGCTGAAGGGTCCGCCCTGGAGCCCTGACACTGCGACGGCCGACGCTGGATCGATCTGCAATGCCGCAGCGGGATTCACCGTCAGCACCGCCGGGATTGCAATTGTACCCTTGCCGCTATCCTTATTGGTGAAGCGAATAGTCGCGTTGTATGTTCCGGCAGTAAGGCGATCCGCTGTCGAGTTGACCGTAAAGGTGACCGTCTTTGGCGTCGTGGAAGCCGCACCTGGAGGCATCGAGACAGTAAGCCAGTTCGGCACTCCGGAAACAGCATAGCTAACATTTCCGGATGTTGCGCTTATTTCGTAGGCGAATGAGGTTGTATTGAACGGCCCGCCCTGATCTCCCGTGACATTGATCGCGGTCGTCGGTGTCACCTGCAAGGTCGACGCTTCTTTGACTTTCAACGTCAAAGTCCGGATTTGGGAGTCTTGGCCAGTGCTCGCGACAACAATCGCGGCGGTATAGGTTCCCGCTTTCAGCGACTTGGCGGCGGCGTTCACTTTGAAAGAAACTGCCTGAGACGCTCTGCCGGCATGTCCAAAAGTCCGCGATGGGGTAAGCCACGGCGGCACATTGGAGATAGCATAGGCTAGCTGATCTTTGCTTGCTGATACTTGATAGTTGATGGGCGGCCCCGTAAAGGGCATTCCTTCCGCCGCAGGCGTGAAAAATGTCGCGCTTGGCGTGACAAAAAGTTGAGCGTCCGCCTCCGAAATGGTCAACAAAATCTGACCGGTGGCCGGTGCGATGTCGGCTGAACTCGCGCCATCGACCGCGATGTAATATGTCGTCCCAGCTGACGCCGCAAAAGTGATTTTGCTGACACAGTATCCGGAGTGGCTACACAGCCTCCGCCTCTCGTTGTCATTGTGCGCGACCGCGGCTAAACCGCCAACCGATGTGTTCGAGGCATAGACGCTGAGCAGAGTGTCGAAGTCACTACCGATGGTACTTACGGTATACGATGTGCTTTCCGACGCGGTGAATTTCCACCACACTGATTTTCCGGCTGAGTTAAAACCGTGCTTGTTGATTCTCTTGCCCGCGTGATTCGGCTCACCGGGCTCCTTTGTTGCGCAGTAATTGGCGCCCTTTCGCGTCGCGCCAACCTCGATTGGAATGGCATCTGCAAAGTTATCGTTCCGCGGTAAGTTTCGATTCTCGATAAAGCAGGTTGGATCAACCCACCCGCCTTCGCTCATATAACGCACCGGATAGCGATCCTTCGAATATTCTAGACAGCTTTTGGCTGCGGTCTGAGAATTGTTTCTGCACTTCTCCGTCACAAGCCGGATCTCAAAATGCAGTCGCGCACCTGCGCCATTTGGGGCCCCGGTGCTGCCAACACGTCCGATGACCTGACCGATTTTGACACGCTGCCCAATCCTGCAGCCCGTTGAATGCTCACCACAGATGCCCGCCAGGTTTGAAAGGTGGGCATAAAGCGAAACGACACTTGTGACCCGACCATATCCGGCGATGTGCCTTCCCGGCGTTGGCAACACGTGCTTGATCAGAACGTAATTGCCCAACGAAGCCGGAAGCAGGCCACCGGCCGACGGGGAATACCCAAAGTCAAGAATTTCCCCGTTGGCAATGGCGTACACCCGCCGATCTGAATTACCTGGTTCGGGCCGCCAGTCTTCTCCCAGACTGTAGCAGACCTGAGATTTCAGCGTGTCGCAGTAGCTACCTAAAGGATCGCCGAAACCTTTTGCGAGATACCAGGTCTCGCGAACGGTGGCGCTTTTGGTGTTCACGCTGTTCGCGAGAGGGTGCTGAAACGCATCCGCCACCCATGTCGCTGCATTGGCGCAATTGGAATTCAGCCCCAGACCCACCAGCAACAGCGCAGCCTTGGCAAGGGCAGCGGTACTCCGGCAATCGATACCCACAACGAATGCCCTCTTGGGTAAAGCGATATGGGGTCATCGTGCCGGTGCCGGATTGCGATCGCCTGAATGTCACTCCCCGGAAATGGGTATTGGCGCTAGCGGAATATTGTTGTTAACGAATCCTAGCCGGCGTCTCGGCTATCGCAGCTCAACAACTCACCAGAAATTCACCAACGCATTGAGCGGTGATGCGAGCACTGCTTACAGCCGATGAGAAAGAGTCACGATCAGCGCTTCGCTTCGGTGAGCTGATAATCCGACAGCCGCGCGCGGCGCCGCGTGTACCTATTTTACATTCTGCCCGCCGCTGACGATGACGTTCGCGCCGCCGTTAATGACGTTCCTCAACGTATACGCCGAGATCGCAGTTTGAATCGGATCATTGATCGTTCCATTTATCAGTCTCAGGTACTGAAGAAATTTACTCACTTCGACAGAGACTGCATTGGAAACGTAGATCACGTCCTTGTTGCGCATCTCGAATTTCGTCGCAAGGTAGAATCCGGCGGGGTCACGGAGGTTAAGATTGTAGATCACCGGAATAATCGGCCCCGTGAATCCGGAAATATCGAGACCCAGTTGTTGCGCTACTTCACGCGTTTCGCCCCGATAAAGAAAAACCGAGGCCGGGTCAGCAGTAGCATCGTTGAGACCACCGACCTTGCCGACCGCCTCGGCAAGCGAAAGTCTCCACGCGTCAAAATTGATCTGTGAATTCGAAACTCCGCTGGCTACCGCGCTAAGCGCACCAAATGCCAAAAAGGTCTGCGGCTCGCGATAGAGATATATCGTGTCGCCTGCGTCGACGAAGATATTGTTTACGGGCTCGTATACGAGGGCACCGAATGGAGCGAGAGCCCGACGCCCATTCCGCTCCAGCAGCACCCATTCATCATGTCCGGGGCTTCTGGGCCCGCCAGCTCTTGCGATGACGTCGAGAAGACGCTCGCCGGCCGGATTCGCGGCAACTCGGGTCGGCGCCGCGACATCCCCCAGGACGCTAATGAGTGACGACTGAGCTTGCACCAGCGAAACGACGACCTGTGGCTCGATCGCTCGATCTTTGAGAGCGGCAACGATGGCGTCCTGGAGTTCGATTTGGGTACGACCTCGCGCGCGAATGGCGCCTGCATATGGAATCGAAATGTTACCTTTGGCGTCGACAGCCTGATTGGGTATGGTAACGAAATTGCCAGGCCGGACACCGGCTTCGGCCGGAATGAAAAGGCCGCCTGGCTGAGCTTCAAAAATCGTAACGCTGACAATATCTCCGATTCCAAACCTGATTTCTTTCGCAGGACGACGATCAGCGAACGCCGTCGCGAGCCTGGGGGCAGCGGCCGCTAAGGTCTCGATAACCTTTGGCGTAACCGGTACGAGGATGTACTGAAGCCCCGCCGGGTCAGCTTGGCCTGCCCGGATGTCTTGGCTTGACGGTCCGCTTGCCGGCATGATGCCGCAGCCGGCGACAACGATTAGCAAAGCTAGCGAAACTCCGGTCAAGCCGGAATGAAAAATCCGCACGGTCCCCCCAACCTGGAGCCATGATCGCCCAAACCCATGATTATTACGATCCCACCGAGCACGCCACTGCGCTCGGTCAACGCCCACTAAGAAAATTACAACTTATTGCTAATCCGGAAGCTGGCGTTGCTAATCCGCCACAGTCGGTGAGGCGTGCTGCAAGCCCTCTAGCGCTTCAGATTACTCTGTCATGCGCGGTCTTGACCTGCGCATCCATCAAAATGGGTCATTTCAAGAATGGGGTCGCCGGGTCGGCCCGGCACAAAGGCGAAACGACTAGCGGGATTGACTGTGTTCGGGCGGTATACGGGGCGCGTACACAGGCACGCCAATCCAAATCAGCGACAAACGAAGAGCGGCGCCCAAAAGGTATCCAAATTGGATAAATGTAAGCAGTATCAATATCTTGACGATGAAAGTGCCCAAAACATCATCGCTTATGAACCAACCGACGCCCGCCAGCAATGCAGCACAAAGAGCGCCCGGAATGACTGCAAAAACCGGGAAACGCATCCCGAGCGTGGATCCAAGTAGCATTGCAGCGAGCGCGATAATCGTCATTCCTGCCGTTTCCCAAGAAGAAAGGGCAAGGATCGAAAGACCCTCCAGTGCCCTTCCGGCGAAAACGTTGCATCAGGAAAAGTTAACGGGCAGCTAAGGTCAAAATGCGGCAGTGCAACAAAACGCGACTAGAATAAAGGCATTTGTTGGCTGATTCGCGTTCGGCGCAATGAGTATCTTTAGAGTTTCCCGCGGAAATATTTGATTGTCCTTTCAAGTCCCTCGGCGAGCTCGATGGTTGGAGACCAGCCAAGCACCTCTTTTGCGAGGCTTATGTCCGGCCGTCGTTGCTTCGGATCGTCAGCCGGAAGCGATTTGAAGGAAAGCCGGCTTCGAGACCCAGTCAATCGAATTATGTGTTCGGCGAGTTCGCGAATAGTAAATTCCTGCGGGTTTCCGATATTGATTGGCCCCGTAAATTCGTCAGGAGTGTCCATCATACGCGTCATTGCCTGGATGAGATCATCGACGTAGCAAAAGCTTCGTGTCTGACTGCCGTCGCCGTATATGGTGATGTCCTCACCCTTGAGCGCCTGCACGATGAAGTTCGAGACTACTCTCCCGTCGTTAGGATGCATTCTGGGGCCGTATGTATTGAAGATCCGAACGACCTTGATCCGAAGTCGGTGCTGACGCCAGTAATCAAAGAACAGTGTCTCTGCACAGCGTTTCCCTTCGTCATAGCAGGATCGTGGTCCAATAGGGTTGACACGCCCCCAGTAACTCTCGTGCTGAGGATGTATCTCAGGATCGCCGTACACCTCGGACGTTGAGGCCTGGAGGATCTTAGCTTTGACCCGTTTAGCGAGGCCGAGCATGTTGATGGCACCATGCACGCTCGTTTTGGTCGTCTGCACCGGATCGAACTGATAATGAATCGGCGATGCTGGACATGCCAGATTGTAAATTTCGTCGACTTCTACATAGAGCGGAAACGTCACATCGTGGCGCATCAATTCAAAGTTCGGATGCTTGAGAAGATGCGTCACGTTTGCCTTGCTTCCGGTGAAGAAATTGTCGACGCACAACACGTCGTGCCCTTCGGAAAGCAATCGTTCGCACAGGTGCGATCCAAGGAAACCGCTTCCCCCGCTAACCAGTATTTTTTTCAAGTTGCCCCCTTCCCTGGTCCGAAGACCACGTCGGCCTCGCGTTCAATCTCCAACTATCTGCAGTAAGACCGAACTTTAGATCGCTGCTGCAGAATTTTTCCGGCCATTCGCTACGGGTAGCTTGGCTGCGCCGTCGAGATTCAGCAACGTGGTCGCCGTTTTCCGATCGCTCCCCGTCACTTGCGGCAATCCTCCAATTATTTCCGGACGCCCGCAAGACTCACAGAACCACAAGCGTCCACTCCACGTCACTCGACAAATTCGCCACTTTGCTCCCCAACGGCTTCGACCGGACTAAATCGAACGTGTCGAGGGACATCGAGCAAGGACCTGAACGCAGTCGCCTGAATATAGCGCCAGACGCATCGTCGCCAAATCAGCGTGCCACGGGGCGCGCTCGCCGCAACGTGTCGGACGGCAATTCGCCGAACTGCTGCCTGTAATAATGGGCGAAGTGCCCGAGATTGCCGAAGCCGCACGCAAATGCGACGTCGGTAACCGACGCACCCGGCTCCGGTTTCGCCAGGAGGCTAAAGGCCCGCGATAGCCGGAGCAGTTTGACGAATGTCATCGGCGAACACCCATGCTTCCGGTGAAAGTCATAGAACACCGTTCGCGCGCTCTCGCCGGACACCTGCGCCAAGGCCGCGATCGAAAGCGGCCTGTCCCAGTGCGCCTCGATATAGGCCTCGACTCGCGCAAGCCGGCGCTCCGGCATCGATTGCGGCCGGGTGTCGAGCAGGTCGCTGTAGCTATTGCGGTTGGCCAGCAGGAACGACGTGAGCAGCGATTGCTCAAGCTCCGCGACTGCGACCGGACTCAACGTTCCCTTGTGACGATCGAGCCAGTGGGCGAGCCGCAACACGCGCTGATGGAGGTTGCGTGTTTCGCGCCGGGCAAGGCTGGCGCGAGAATCGAATTGCAGGGTGGATTTTGCCCGCTTGCCGGTCAATGCTTCGAGCACGAGCAGCAGTGCGGATGTTTCGATCTTAAGGACAAACTGCGCGAAGTCGCTTGCATAATCGAGCTGGAGTCTGTCGCCTGGCGAGGCGACGAACGCCTGATGCGTATCCACCTCGCAGTCTCTGCCGTTACGGGTCACGCGCGCGGCGCCACGGTACGAAAACAGCAGCGCGGTCGATTCAAAATGCGGCAGTGCAATGCCGATCGCCGTGCCATGGACTCCGCAAGTCAGCCCGACCGCTCCCAGTTGGCAGTGATTGGCGGTGACGTTGAAATCCTGCGGCCGCCCGCGAATGTCGAAGCGAACGGTCCCGTAGAGCGGCTGAACCGTACGCTGCAGTGCATCGACGTCGGTCGCCCTGATCTGGAGGAAATTGCTGAGGAGGCCGCCGGCTGGCACTGGCATAGACTTTCGGATCG
>DASZZA010000365.1:0-1965 GCA_035545135.1 Lacipirellulaceae bacterium
AATAAGGCCCGATGGGTCCAATGCTCCCAAGCAATGCGACCGTCGTCCTTTACGACCTGGTGCTCGTGGACAACCACTGGGTTGTCGACCGACAGCGCCGCAAGCTTTTGTTGGAGGGAGTCTCTGTCCTCTTCGAGGATCGATGATATGAAGCAAGTGCCAACCAGGTCCTCCGGTGGCGCGTTGCAATAGCGGCTGTAGGCGTCGTTGACAAACGTACGTGTTCCATCCTCACGCCAGCGAACGATGAACTCCAAGTGGTCCTGGATGACGGAGCGGTAAAGTTCCTTGCTCTTCTGCAACTCTTCGTTTTTTCTTGTAAGCTCGGCGGTCGCTTCTTGCACGCCGCGCTGCAATTCCTCGCGCGCACGGCGCAGCGCCTCCTCGTTCTGGTACCGCTGAGTGATGTTTTTGCCGATGCCTTCGTTGGCAATGACGCGCCCGTCAGCGTCGCGCACAGCTGAATCGCGAAACTCGAGCAAGCGGTCTTCGCCGTTGGCGTGCCGCACCCACGCGGTAAATGCGGGAGTGTCGAGGCCGGCAAATCGCATGCGTTCCATTCGCTCGAGTTCGACATAACCGGGATTGTTGGCGTCGACAAACTCGCGCCAATTACGTCCGAGCACCTGGTCGGGCGTGTAGCCGAGAATGTTATGGATCGACGGACTGATGTACGTAATGACGCCGGCTTGGTCGGTGGCGTAAAACAAATAGTCTTCACGGAGGTTTTCCACCAACCGCCGATAGCGATCACGACTTTCACGTAGATCAGCGGTCCGCTCGTTGACACGGCGTTCCAGCGTGAGAGAGAGGAGCTCATAGTCGAGTTTGATCTTGACGCGCTCGGTAGCATCGCGGCACACGAACATCACAGCAGCTTCTGGGGAACGGAACCGGCGAGCCGTGACGAGCAGGTTTCGGGCTCTGCCAACCGCGTCGCGAATCTGGCACTCGATGTTACTGATTTCACCGCGTCGCTCCAGCAAATCTGGATCGTACAAGTCGCTTGGCAGAGCGAAGTTGATGCGTCCTTGCTTGAGGATGTCGGCCGCGGAATGGCCAAAGATAAGGTGCGCGTTTGGTGACACGTACTTCAACCGGCCGGTTTCATCGGCCAGAAGGACGGCATCGGAAACCGCGCTCATAATCTCACGGTGAAACGCTTCGGTCTGCTGCAAGCTTTTCGTCGCTGCACCGTGTACGAGTAGATGGTCAATGCGGTCCTTCAATTGGGCGACCTGGGCCCGTAAAAGGGTGTTCTCCTCTAAAAGTTGGCTGGTTGGTTTGCGACTGTGTGGCATGGAACGTTAGCTGAATGCGGTGTGGTATAAACAGGTGAGGCCCGATCGAATTTCAACTTCGATATGGAGCCATTATATCGGAACGGCTATTGCTCGGCCTCTTGTTGGTTCTTTCGGCTGTCGCTCGATTGAATCAAGCATTGGCTTTGCCGGAGCGCCTCAGCGACGGCGAGGGTGTCGCGCAGTTCGCCAAACGGCCGTGGGTCTGGGGGATCGCGACGCTCGACTTGCAGATCCAGTTGCCACCATCCGACATCGACCCACCGGTTGCACTTATAGCCCACCCCGCGAAAAGCGCCAGCAGGGCGAAAGCCCAAGTGTTCGTGCAACCCAACGCTTGCGGCGTTCGGGAGGCTAATTCCAGCGAGAGCCCGAAAGTATCCCTGTTGCCGCAGGATGGAAAATAGACTGTCGTAGAGTGCTCGCCCCAACCCTCGGCGATGGTGGGCAGTCGCGATGTAAACGGCGACCTCGGCCGCCCAACGGTAAGCAGCGCGATCTCGGTATTGACTGGCATAAACGTAGCCGGCGATTTGGTCGTCGATCTCGCCAATGAGCCACGGGTAGCCAACAGTAATCCGTTCGATTCGCTCTCGCAATTGATCGATGCTAGGCGCAACGGTCTCAAACGATACGCAGGTGGACTCACAATAGGGCGCGTATA
>DASZZA010000366.1:0-5500 GCA_035545135.1 Lacipirellulaceae bacterium
GGAACAGAAACGAACTCGACATCCTCCTCGCCGAGCTGCGTGTTGAAAAACGGTCGTCCAATAACCTCCGTGGGATTGGGTCGTGACAAGAAGTTGTAGTTGTCGTCGCCGACATCGAAGTAGTCGACGCCGACACCGACCGTGTGGCAGCAATCGAGCCAGAAGCCGCCAAAGAGACGGTAGCCATTTCGCCAATTGTCATTGACGTTTTTCTCGTTGAGGATTTGGGTGTCTGACTGACCAAGTCGTGCGACGGTCGCGGAAGGATCGGACGATGGTCCCTCGGTGACGAGCGGCGGCAAACGATTTCCGTCGAGGTGCCAGCGGAGCCATTCGGCGCCAAACCAGCCGGCGCAATGGTCATCGTCGCACGATTCACACTGGCCGAGGTCACATGGGCACGCGTTGTCGCAGGGTGAACAACCGTTGTCAGCGTCGACGCATGGGTAACCGCCGTTTTCGACGCCCTCGGGCATGACCTCGGGGCCGTCGTCGGAGATGACGACAGCGTTATCGCCGGCGTCGATCGCGTTGGATGGTTCTTGAGCAGAAATGTGACTAACGCACGCCACAATCGCGGCGGCGCACAATAGCGGTAGCGCGGCAGCACGGCGGGACCGGCTGCCCGGGATGCACGAGGTCATGTTTCCCCCCTGGTGCGATCGGGAAAAGAAGCTGGATCGCGAGCGAAAAGTCTGCGGTCGGTGCGGGTCGCACCGCAGATGCCCTAGTTTTCGTATCGGCGAAACACAGTTGCGCCGTGAAACGGAATAGGCTGATTAGTCGGATCGATTGACAGCATGCAGTCAGGCGACCACGGGTGATAGCTCGCGATTCTTTCGCGAGCGACGTGAGAAATGTGTGCGGGTCACTGCGGCCAGCGAACGACCCGCGGGTCGACGACGCTACCGATCCCGTCGAACCACCCATACGGTCGCACACAGCGTCAGTAGAAGTATGTCGGCAACAGGTTCGGGCACCGCTGTCGCCTGCACGAAACCAGATCCATTGCCCGTTGCATTTCCAAAACGCTGTCGCCAGTATGTGTAATCGCCCGCATCGATCATCCCATCTGAATCGCCATCCGCGCCACTTCCATGAACTGAGACCGATTGGTTGAATGACTTTCGCCAAATAACATAGTCAGCCGCGTCCACGAAGCCATTGCCGTTATAGTCGCCAGTGGGCGCAGCAGCGGGCGGCGTAGAACGGACATATGCAAAATCGCCGGTGCTGTCAAAATTGGTGAATGTCAGATCCAAATAAATGTCGTCGGATATGAGATGTACCACGGCATTTTTCGTGGTAATGTTGGTGCTGAGCGTGAAACCTGGGCCGCCAAACGAATGGGTCCAATCTGTGAACGCCAATTGTTGCCAGTTGGACGCCGCGATCGTTTTGCCCGCGTTCGCTGGTACGACGCTGGTCGCCCATGCGGTATCGATAGGACTCGTCAGTCCAGGTCGATCGAAGCCGGTTTCTTGCTCGATGTTATAGATCCCCTGCGACGAGCCGCGGGTAATCCAAACATGGTCAGTCAGTCGGTCTTGATTGGCCGCGAGCGTCGGGTCGTCTGCGCCGGACTTAGAGAAGGTGATGGTGGGGCCGGTCCATATGATGGGAGCACCTTGCGCTTGGATTGGCAGACAGAATAAAACTGCAAACGAAAGGAGCAGCCCCCAATGGGCCGCGAAACGAAATTGGGCCATGAGATCTCCGCGGAATACGAAAAACCTAATTCCGGTGTTCCGCAGCCGCGGACTGGCCCAACAGTCCGGAACAACGCCCCAACAGCGATAGTATCGTCGATCAGCGCATGCTTTTCAAGCGATTTTGGATCGCTGGAGGAACGTCGCTAGGTCGAAGTCGGGCAACCCGTCGTCATCGGCGGGCCTAATACCCGCACTAAGGGGCGTGAACGCCCCTGCCGAACGCGAACATTCGCGACGGGGAACGCATATTCCCTTCGCTTGCGCCTTAGCGCAATGCACCGGCACGCGCCGATTCGGCAGGGGCGTTTACGCCCCTTTTTCGGCAGTCTTAGCTCCGGGCGTTGACGCCGGGGCGGATGGGTCAACACGCCTTCGTCACTGATGGTCGTTTACGGCCCTTCTCGCTGCGCGGCTTGAGCCACCACAACTATGTCCTCGTCCTGAGTGATCCGCTCCAATCGTTCGTGCGTTGTGCCGCGGACGTGGTGCTCGCGCTGGTTGCGGATGTAATCGACCACCCAAGGCAAATCGCGCGTGCCGAAACTCACGACGCCGTAGCCGGTCTGCCATTCGAGTGCCTTTTGTCGCAGCGCCATTGCCTGGTTTACATCGTGCGATGATCCGCCTTTCAGTTTGCCAATGAATTCACTGACGAGTAATGTTGGTGGCACGGCGACGGCTAAATGAACATGAGTTTCGATGCCGCCGATTTCATGTAGGAATGCGCCCGGCGTTTCGATGATGCGTTTTCTAAGGAAGCGGTGCGCAAGCGGCTCGACCTGGGGCGTCAGCAAAGGTAGGCTGTTCTTGGTATGCCAGACGAGGTGGAGGTTGATCTCGCTGTAGTAATTGCGCGACATGGCCGGACTCCGGTTGTGTGACGAACGACTCAAGCCCGAGCAGCGAAAAGGGCCGTGAACGGCCCTCCGTTGTGACTGTGCGGCCAGTGTACCCCGGCGTCAACGCCGGGGCTATTATTGCGGAGAAAGGGTCGTGAACGACCCTATGCCCATCTTCGTTGAAAAAACCCCTGTAGCCGGCCCGGTCCGTTTCGCTCAGCCACAGTTTTGTTTCCCATGCCCCGACGCGACGACCTTCAGAAGATTCTCATCATCGGCTCCGGGCCGATTGTCATTGGCCAGGCGTGCGAGTTCGATTACTCCGGTACGCAGGCGTGCAAAGCGCTGCGCGAAGAGGGCTACCAGGTCGTGCTCGTGAACTCAAACCCGGCCACGATTATGACCGATCCGGCGACGGCCGACCGCACCTATATCGAGCCGTTGGCGTGGGAGATTGTGGCCAAGGTGATTGAGCGTGAGCGGCCGGACGCGCTGCTGCCGACGCTGGGCGGACAAACGGGGCTCAACCTCGCCATGGACCTGTCGCGGCACGGCGTTTTAGAGGCGTTTGGCGTCGAAATGATCGGAGCGAACGCCGACTCGATCGACAAAGCCGAGAGCCGCGGCCGATTTCAAAAGGCGATGCAGAATATTGGCCTGGATCTGGCGCGCGGACGAACGGTACGCAGCGTTGCGGAGGCTCGCAATTGGCTCGGCGAAATCGGGCTGCCGGCGGTCGTACGGCCCAGCTTTACGCTCGGCGGCAGCGGATCGGCCATCGCCTTCGAGCAGGGCGAATTCGATCACCTTGTACAGCGCGGTCTCGAGCAGTCGCCCGTGCATCAGGTACTCGTCGAGGAGTCGATTCTCGGCTGGAAAGAGTACGAAATGGAGGTGATGCGCGACGCGGACGACAACGTCGTCATCATCTGCTCGATCGAAAACTTCGACCCAATGGGCATTCACACGGGCGACTCGATCACTGTGGCTCCAGCACAGACACTGACGGACAAAGAGTACCAACGGATGCGCGATGCGTCGCTGGCCGTGATTCGCGAGATTGGCGTCGAAACGGGCGGATCCAACATTCAATTCGCAATTCATCCTGGGACCGGGCGGATGATTGTCATCGAGATGAATCCGCGGGTGAGCCGGTCGAGCGCGTTGGCATCGAAAGCGACCGGCTTTCCAATTGCGAAAATCGCGGCCAAGTTGGCGGTAGGGTATCGGTTGCACGAGCTGCCGAACGACATCACGCGGGAAACAACGGCCTGTTTCGAGCCGTCGATCGACTACGTGGTCACCAAGGTGCCGCGGTTTGCATTCGAAAAGTTTCCCGATGCCGATGCGACGCTCACCACGCAGATGAAAAGCGTCGGCGAGACGATGGCGATCGGCAGCACGTTTAAGGAGTCGTTCCAGAAGGCATTGCGAGGGTTGGAAGTGCGCAGCGATGGCTTCGGCAACGACCGGCTCGATTTGTGGGGCACACCCGAACAGCCGACCACCGACGAGATCGTTACAAAGCTCAAGAAGCCCGGCGCCGAACGAGTGTGGTATCTGCGGTACGCCTTTAAGAGCGGCATGACCGTGGCGCAAGTGCACGAACTGACGGGAATCGATCCGTGGTTTTTGGACAATCTGCATGAGATTGTTGAGACGGAGGAGGAGCTTCGCAAATGTGGGGCAGGGGGGAGATGGAAGGGGGAAGGCGGAGCCGCACTTCTTCGAACGGCGAAGCGGCAGGGTTTTTCAGATCGACAACTCGCGCGGATCTACGGCGCGACTGAAATGGACGTCCGGAATGAGCGAATGCGGCAGGGTATCCGCGCGACGTTCAAATCGGTCGATACCTGTGCGGCGGAGTTCGAGGCGTACACGCCCTACTACTATTCAACCTACGAGGACGAGGACGAAGTGCCGCCCAAAGAGACAAGAGTCAAGAGCTTAGAGTCAAGAGCCGGAAAGCTCGGTTCTGGCTCTCGACCCTCGACCCTCGACACTCGACTCCGAAGCGTGATGATTCTGGGCGGCGGGCCCAACCGGATCGGCCAGGGAATCGAATTCGATTACTGCTGTTGCCATGCCAGCTTTGCGCTAAGGGAATTGGGCATCGAGTCGGTGATGGTCAACTCGAATCCCGAGACCGTGAGCACCGATTACGACACGAGCGACATGTTGTTCTTTGAGCCGCTAACGGTCGAGGACGTGCTCAATATCTGCGATCGCGTGCAGCCGGATGGCGTAATCGTGCAGTTCGGCGGTCAGACGCCGCTCAACCTGGCGCGGCGGTTGTCAGATGCCGGTGTGCCGATCATCGGCACGAGCGTGGACGCCATTGAAGCGGCCGAGGACCGCGAGAAATTCCAGCAACTGCTTCGCAAACTGAACCTGCGGCAACCGCCGAACGGGATTGCGCGCACGATGGACGAAGCGCGGCGAGAGGCAGAGAAGATCGGCTATCCGATCCTGGTGCGGCCCAGCTTCGTGCTGGGCGGACGGGCAATGGAGATCTGCTACGATGCCGCACAACTGGAGCGATTTGTGGCTGAGGCGTTTATTGTTGCCGAAGGTCAACCGGTGCTGATCGATCGATTTTTGGAGGGAGCAACCGAAGTCGACGTGGATTGCATCAGCGACGGCCGCGATGTGATTGTGCCGGGCATCATGGAACACATTGAGGAAGCGGGCATTCACTCCGGCGACTCGGCATGCGCGATCCCGCCGTACAGTTTGCCGGGACCAGTGATCGCGGAGATTCGCGCGGCAACGGTCGCGCTGGCAAAGGAATTGAACGTCGTCGGGCTGATGAACGTTCAATTCGCCGTGCGTTGGGAACCGTTCGGCACCCTCCCCTCGGCGGGGAGGGCTGGGGACGGGGGAAGCGTCGCGGCGGACTCTCGCACGTCACCCCTCCCTAACCCTCCCCTCCAAGGGGAGGGGATCGGA
>DASZZA010000367.1:0-2347 GCA_035545135.1 Lacipirellulaceae bacterium
CGGCTCCCTGGCCGATCGATATGGGCGTCGTCCCATTCTGATCGTGACGATCCTGCTGTACTCACTCTTTTCGGGACTCACCTTCTTCGCCACGCAGCTTTGGCAGGTTACCGCGCTGCGATTTCTGGTAGCGATTGGCGTCGGCGGCGAATGGGCGGTCGCCGCCAGTCTGGTGGCCGAAGTTTTTCCGACCCGCGCCCGCGCCCAAGCTTCTGGCATCTTTCACGCCTCCAGCGTCATCGGCACGTGGGCGGCCGGCATCGTCGGCATGGCGGTCGGCACCCACTGGCGATATGCGTACTTAGTCGGCATCATACCGGCCCTGCTAGTGCTCTGGGTCCGAGCTCGCGTCCGCGAGCCCCAGAAATGGCAGACCATGGCGGCCGACGCCACGCATTCGCCAAAAGAGGCCGCTCAACTCGGCAGCTTTCGCAACCTGTTGTTCGACAGTCCCTGGAATCGACGAGCCCTGCTCGGCATGGCGTTGGCCGCTGTCGGCCTCGCCACGTTCTGGTCAGTCACGGTGGCCGGCAAAGCGCTTGCTAAACAAATGTTGATGCGCGAAGGAGTGAGCGCCAACATCGCCAGCGAAAGAGCGACCTTCGCCTACAGCATCGTCGAAACGACGGGCGGCGGGCTCGGTCTGCTCGCGTTCGGCCCGCTCAGCGCTCGGTTCGGTCGCCGCCGCACGTTTATCGTCTTTCAATTGCTGGCATTCGCGATCGTGCCGATCACCTGCTTTGCACCGCATTCCTATGAGCAGCTTCTGGTTCTGCTGCCGTTGTTTGGTTTTTGCACGCTTGCCATCCATGCGGGTTACGCGATTTATTTTCCGGAATTGTTTCCGACTCATCTCCGCGCGACCGGCGCAAGTTTCTGCTTCAATGGCGGCCGAGTGATTGCCGGCGCCGTACTTGTCGTGTCCGGCAGACTGAAGGCGTTGCCCCATGTCGACCTGCGTTGGGTGCTGACATCGCTTGGCGCGCTGTTCCTCGTCGGCGCCGCGCTGATGCTCTTCCTGCCAGAAACGAACCGACAGGAACTACTTGAATAACGATTTGAAGGTGTTTACTCAGTTCGCACTGCGAAGCGGTTCAACTTCGCAGCCCAGGTTCGCGGCTCGGTCGCGCAACCTGGGATCGCGTGCCCGATGGCTTCGCTTACTCCGCAGGAGTTATACACGTCGTTTGAAAATCGCGTCTGGCGGATGTGTAACGCCTACGGCGTAAACGGAAGGTGCACGGTTTGTCCACCCAGGGTGCGCTGCTTCCCGCGACCCCGAGCTGCGGAGTGAAACGCCTTCGGCGTACGATAAATTGCTTGGCAACAAGACCACATCGAATTCTGGTCACTGGTGTAAAGTGGATACCCGCTTCGCAAGAATTCGAAACTACCAGTTCAACTGAACTCTTGCGAGTTCAGCTATTCGCAAAATCAAATGTCATCGACCACTAGTACAATTGCTAAACGAGATAGCGCCATTCCTATTTCGCCGCCCCCTTCTTCCGTCCCTTACCGCGCATCGGCGGTGTGTATCCCTTCGGTCTCTCGTTGGCCAACAGCGGAAATAACTTCGACGGCGTGTGGGCTTGCTCCGCGTCTTTTGCCAACCGTTCTACGATCTCCGCATGCCCCGCCGCCACGTTGTGCTTTTCACCGATGTCACGGCTCAAGTCGTAAAGCTCCCACGGCGAATCGTCCACGTATACATGACTGCGAATCGCTTTCCAATTGCCCGATCGCACCGCTTGCTGCTGGTCGTAGCCGGAAAATTCCCAATACAGATAATCGTGGTCTCGCTGCTCGCCGCCAAAAAGCGTCGGCGCGAAACTGATGCCATCGATGTTTCGCGGAATCTCGGCGTGTGCTACGTTGCACAATGTTGGCAGCATGTCGCAGAACGCGCCGACATACGACGATTTCTTTCCAGCGGCAATCTTCCCTGGCCAATACGCGATCAGCGGAACACGAATGCCGCCTTCGTAGGCCGATCCTTTGCGACCCCGCAGCGGACCGGCCGACTTGAAAAAGTTCGAATCCGAGCCGCCAAGCCGGTTGTACGTCGGTCCGTTGTCGCTTGTGAACAGCACCAGAGTATTGTCGGTCAGCCCCAATTCTTTGAGTTCATCGACCACGCTGCCGACGGCGCCATCCATCCGCGTAATCATCGCCGCATACGCTGCATGCGGCATTGGGTTTTTGAAATACCCTTTCGAGTTGTGCTTATACAGTGTTTCCGGAATCTGGCCCTTGTATTCGGCCAGCGAGTCTTCAGGCACCTGCAGCGACAGATGCGGAACCGTAAATGGCAGATACAAAAAGAACGGCCCATCCTTGTGGTCGCGAA
>DASZZA010000368.1:0-2999 GCA_035545135.1 Lacipirellulaceae bacterium
TGACATCCACGAATCGAACCAAGCCGCGGCCGTTGGCGAAGTCTGCACGCTTCTTCAGATCCCCGCGTTTTTATCTCGGCAAACCGATCTGTTGATCGCCGCAGCGAAAACAGGGCGAGCCGTTCACGTCAAGAAGGGCCAGTTCATGTCGCCGGGCGACATGCGATACGTAGTCGACAAGCTTTCCGGCGCTGGCTGCCAAAACATCGTGCTGGGCGAACGGGGTACGTTCTTCGGCTATGGCCGACTCGTGAATGACATGCGCTCGATTCCCCAAATGCAGTCGCTCGGCGTACCGGTTGTTTTCGATGCCACGCACAGCGTTCAGGAACCGGGCGGGTTAGGGGGAGCCACCGGCGGCAATCGAGCGATGGTCGAGCCACTGGCCCGAGCGGCGATGGCCATCGGCGTCGACGGACTGTTTTGTGAGACTCACCCTGATCCCGACCACTCGCCGAGCGACGGTCCCAACATGATTCCGCTCGACGATTTCGGTCGGATGTTGCGCCGATTGGTCGAGATTCGCACTTTGATTGGCCAGCTAAATCGCGGCTCGTAGCACGCCGCCAAAACAAATGCCGAACGTTTTTCCGCACAAATCATCGAACCAAACGTCGACTTCCGGACACCTTACGCCGGCCTTTCGTAAACGCGAGCGAGCTTTAGGTGTTGGAACTAGAGCGAGTTTCTGGACAATCGCGGTGAATGGAGTCGTGGCTGGTATCGCTTTATTCTTTGCCGGTTGTCACGAATCGACGCCGACTACAACGAGGCATGTTCAGCAGGAACAGTTCCGCGAGGCGGATCGCGGTGAAGCCCTTCTCAAGGCCGCCGCTTCGCAGTTAAACAATCTACCGGCGGCCGTGGATACGGAACTTCGGCCGCCAGTCATCGTTCTCGATTCGCGCAACAGCAGCGACAACAAAGACGTAATGGCGACTCTGGCTTCGAACCCGGCCATGCCCGACAGCGGTTACAACGTGATTCGCGTTGCGACCGGCAATGGCCGGTTTCGCAGCCTTCACGTACAGCCTGGCGATATCCTGAAGTACTACGTACTCGAAGACAAAACGGTGGATATCGACAGCCAAAAGCAGGGGCTCTCGCGCCAATTGGCGATGGACCTTACGGTCGCCCAGGTCATCGACGACGATACGCTTTTACTCGAAATGGGATTGAACCAGGCCGTCGACGTACCGGCAAAAATCGAAATCTGGCGCAATGAGGATATCCGCCTGCGGGACATCCACGAGAAACTAAGCATTTATCAAGTCTATCGGAAGCCGCCACTCGGATGGGAGCCCGCGCCAGACGAGGCAGTGCTCACCCAAGTGATGGCTTGGCTGAATCAGTGGGTACGGCAGAGCGACCCCAAAACCGATTGGCAACTCGATCCGGTCATTCAAACGCTTCCCGCCGAACTTCGGAACGACAAAGAACTCGCCGAATATTTCAAGCCCGACGAGCTCGCCGCACGGAAATTCCACCCGTACGACGGGCGCCTGATGCAAGAGGCAGTTTGGCTGCGCGATATTTCGCGGTGGGCTCACGGCGACAGCTTCAACGACGTTTCTCGCGCCGCCGCGCTGTTCGATTGGACGGTGCGAAACATTCAGTTGGAACCGGACAACGAAACCATCCCGGACCGTCCTTGGCAAACGTTGCTCTACGGCCGCGGCACGGCCGCGCAGCGCGCGTGGGTGTTTGCGCTGCTCTGCCGTCAGCAAGGTATAGATGTGGTTTTGCTCTCGCCGTCGGCCGCGATAACTAGCGAGGGAAAATCGGCCCCCAAAATGGCCGCCTCTGAATATTGGATACCCGCCGTGCTGTCGGACGGTCAACTTTATTTATTCGATGTGCGTCTTGGGCTTGCTATACCTGGGTCCGGCGGAAAAGGGATTGCCACGTTGGAACAAGCGCGGAAAGACGATTCGATCCTCCGCGAGCTGGATGTCGACGGTGCAAAATACCCCTTAAACTCCGCGTCGCTCAAGAACATCGATATTGGCCTCGTCGCCGATCCGTTCTCGCTCTCGAGGCGTGCGAGTCAGGTGGAAACAAATCTTACGGGCGACGACCGGCTCATACTGACGGCGCGACCGACAAAACTGGCCGGCCAGCTGAAAGCGATTTCTGGCATTCGCGCGGTTCGACTGTGGAAATTCCCATTTCAAACGCTACACGATCAACTCACGCTCGGGAAATCGGCGCGCCACGAGCAGGCAATTGCGTTCGAGCCGTTCGCAATGCGGCCCGGCTTGTGGAAGGGCAGGGTCCTTCAATTCCAGGGCAAGCACCAGGAAGCTCTCGGTGATGCACTCGATGTCAAAAGCAAAACGAAGCCGGCCGACGGCTATCTGAGCCCGTCGGTCCGTCCGCCGGATAAGGTAATCGCCCAAGCTACAACGGAAAACGAACGCCGCGTCGATTCGACCGCAAAACGCGATGCCGGCTATTGGGTTGGCCTCATGTCGTTCGACGACGGCCGATACGGCGTCGCGGCGTCGTGGCTCAGCCGTCCCGCGCTCACGGCTTCCGAATCACCATGGGCATCTGGAGCGAACTACAATCTGGCCCGCGCACTGGAAGCGCAGGGCAAACTCGACAAAGCGATCGTGCTTCTGGAGAACGACACCTCGCCCCAACAACACGGCAACAAGCTCCGCGCGCGAAAGCTGCGATCGCAGCCCAAGCCCACAAAGCAAGATAACTCAGCGAACCAAACGATAGCGGAGTAATCGCTCGCGCTTTATGGATACTGGGCCTCGTAGCGGGTCACTTGATTGTTTGGCTGCTCGGCATCGACACGTCGAAGATTGGTTTGACGGTCGTGATGCCATTGCCGTTGTGTTTTCGGGCAGTTAAAAGAGCGATTACGGCCGGTATCTATTCGGCCGACGCGCTAAGCCCAGTGGCGATTCTGCCGATCGTCGCCTACGATGTAAGCCGACTCAGCACAAATGCGTTAGAGCTTCTAACAAAATGGCTTCGGAGAGGGG
>DASZZA010000369.1:0-3020 GCA_035545135.1 Lacipirellulaceae bacterium
CCGCCGCGGATAGAGTTAGTCGAGACCAACCCGGCTCGCCTAAGCGAACGGGCTTGTATGGCAGTCCACGATTTTGCGAACCAAAAGCAAACCAGGTCGACTCCTGCATTCAAGCTTTCCTGATATGCCTGTCGAAGCTGCCCAACGTACTTCTCGCCGAGCATCGTGATCATCAGCTTATTTCCGAGAAATGGAGGATTGCTGATCACCACGTCGGCTTTTGGCCAGTTGGCAATGGTGCCGTCAGCGTTTAGCAGCGCATCTCGACACTCGATCGTATTAAGATTCCGAAGCACCGGATTACTTGGTATGCTCCAGCCACGCTTGAGCATCCATTGGATTTCGCCGATCCAAATTGTGACGCGTGCCAAGTCAGCGGCATAAGCATTGATTTCGATCCCATACAGGTTCTCTGGCCCGACCTGCGGCATTTCCCTTAGAAGCTGAGGACTAATAGCTTCAGCTTCAATTCCGATTTCGTGCTCAATGTCCTTCAAGGCGAGTAGCGCCACGTACAGGAAATTGCCTGACCCACATGCTGGATCGAGTACCTTGAATGACCGAATGCGATTGAGAGCTGTATGATAAGTAGCCTCGGCACTTTTTATCGCGTTACGCTTGGTTCGTTCGCTGCGGGCCTTTCGGGCCTTTTCTATGGCGGCCTGAATTTCAGTTTTCGAAGCATTCCACTCGGCCCGCAGAGGCTGCACAATTACCGGGTCAACGATCATCTCGATCTTGGCTCGATCCGTGTAGAACTTCCCAAGTTGCGCGCGCTTATCAGGGTCTAGACCACGCTCGAACAACGTTCCAAATATCGACGGATCTATGTCCGCCCATGACTTGCGAGACACCTCCAGAACAGAGTTGATTTCTTTTGGTAGCAGAGGCAGGGCGGAATCGTCGTCAAATAAACCACCATTGAACCATCGTACACGGTCGAAGCCCACGCGCCCGCCGGTCCGCATCGCCGCAAATAGGTCGCACGCCAATTCAGCGAAATCTGCTGGTCTTTCTGCTGACGTTTCCATCAGACGCGTGAACAGGCCCTCTTTGAGAAGGCCGACCCATTGGGCAAACATGCAGAACACGAGGCGGCTGATAAAGTGCGCCACCTTCTCTGGCGGATGACCTCGCTCGCGTAACGCGGTTGCGAGCTGAGAAAACTCGCGAGCTGTTTGCTCGGTGAGCGTCTCGCGAGTTTGCTCCGGTCGAAGCTTCTCCGGCTCGGATAATGCGTTCTTTAGAAGCCGTCTGAAGGCCGGGTCGAGTAGGTCGCGCAGTCGGACTAAATGAGTCAGTGAGACGCTGTTGGTCCAGTTGGTGTGGATGACAATGTCTCGCGTGTCAGAGACAATTAGAAGCGGCGGGTTTCCAAGCGCGGGGGCGTACTGCTGCAGTTGGGCGTAAGCCCCGACAAGACTGCGACCCGGACGCTTATATTCCCAAGCGAATGCGCCGCGCTTCCAGACGTCGGCCCAGCCTCTGTGATCGCTTGTTTTCCGCGCGCCGCGCTCGAACGCGTACCAATCCCCCTTGCTGTCGGCCTCTGTCGGAGATGGCTCGCCGAGCAGGCGGCATAGATCGATGAAGTGCGATTGAGCGGCAGCTCGCTCTGTTAACTTTGCCTGGCTCCACTTCTCTATGAAAGCAGCAGGGGTCATGATGTGCTCGCCGTTCAATTTGCAGGCGAGTTCATCATGAACTTAAATGCTAAATAATTCTAGTATAGCGCTGATATTACTTCATGAATCCGCTTCATGGTGCGCATTGACCTAAATAACAACCAGTAGCTCTGACTTGCCGAAGCTAACCCAACATTTGGTGAAGCAATGTCACCTTGACCGACTGCCTCGCCGCTCGCTGGCAACGTATGCTAAGAAGCCGTCATTCCGCGACGCCTTCGACAAGCGCCGGTGCATCCTGCCGGCGAATGAAAGCGGCGTCTTCGCTCTCGCGGGGCTCTGGGAGGGGTGGCGCGACCGGACGAAGGAAGATGCCGCTTGGGTGCGCACCTTCGCCATCATCACGGGGAAGCCGAACAGCGTCATGGCACCGATCCACGATCGCATGCCGGTGATCTTGGCGGAGGAGGATTGGGCGAAGTGGCTCGGCGAGGAGCCGGCCACGGGCGACGAGCTGCAGCGCATGATCGCCGAGCCCTACTCGTCGCAGCTCATGCGGGCGTACCCGGTGAGCGCGCGGGTGAACAGCGTTAGGAATGACGAGCCGGGCCCACTCGAACCGATGGACGCGAGCGGCGGAATACGCGTGTGAGCGCGAGCCGGGCTGGACGTAGCCCATCGTTACACTGGGCATTAGCGAACTGACCGTCGAGAACGGCACCCGAGCGCGTATTGCGCAATGTTCGTCAGCGCGAACCTGATGTTGTGCCGCACCATCTAACCGAAGCCCGTTCACTCGACCTTCGACGCATCGCGCGGCGCATGCGCGGCTCCGAAAGCGACGGAGATGGTCGGTGATGGCCGGCTGCCCCATTCCCGCGCCGGTGCGCACCGTGGCGCCAAATACGCCCGTGCGAAAAGCCGCTGATGGGCATTGCGCTTGGGCGCTGTCATAGCGCTTTCTTTGGTCATGACCTCCGGCGCTAGCGCAGCCTCGATGTCGGCGCGATGAGCAGGGCCATGAGACGTTGGATCGTACCATTGATTGGCTCACGCGGCGGAAGGACTGCGACATCGCGAGCAACAGCACGCGCGATTAGCCACCACTCCCGCCACTCTGGTTCGGTCTGGCGTAGTCAGCTTGGATCAAGATCAGTGTTCAGTGTCGGATTTGGCGACGGCGGATCCGCGTGGCCCTCGGCCTGCTCGATCTCGGCCGGATGATTCTGCTCAAGCCAACTATAACAGCCGGCGAATACGGATGGACGGGACGCCGAAAACCTGTAGACGAGGTAGAGGCCATGGGCAAACGTCCCCGTCTTGCCGCTTCCAAGTTCTTCGGTGGTCACTGTGTGCATGTCCTGGACCATGTCATCAGGAAGCGGCGGCACCTGC
>DASZZA010000370.1:0-6290 GCA_035545135.1 Lacipirellulaceae bacterium
AGCTCAATTTATTGGGGCAGTTTCTTACGCCGGCACTATCAAGCATATGCCGCAGTGCAAACGTGGCTACGAACCTGGTCGGCACTGCCGGTGATGTCCGCGAACTCATCGCCTACCGGCTTGGGTTCTCTGGCGCCCTGCGCGATGATCCGCCGTTATTGGCGGTCGGTTGGCGTGCCGAGCTAGTCGGCCATTTGATCGAGGAGTTGCTCAGCGGCAAGAAGTCGATTCGGATTGAAGATCCGGACAGCGAGCATCCCCTGGCATTCGATCCCGTCGGCGGCGACGACACGGCAATCGAGGACGCTTAAGCATGGTCGACTATACTGCTCAGCAGGCTTCTCTTACGAGAAGCTGTCGGCCGGCGTCCTCTGGAAGCAGAGCTGTCTCGCAACGACGGCCGTGATACAACTTTCGCTGGAGCATGCCAACCGCTTGCGGATTAGCGTCCTTTCCGCTGCCCCAACACTTCGCGGCCGATATAATGCAACGAATGGCCAAAATCGGTTACCGGACCACACAGTTGCTAAGTGCTTGACAGCCTAACAAGGTTGCTCCATAAAGAATCCCTAACGGTCGAGCGAGCCAATTGACAACAAGTTATGTCCAAGCGATGCTGGACTGGCCCTTTAATCCTTCAACCTAAGGAATGGAAAATGAAACGAATTCTAGCTTCCGTTTTGGTGTTGAGCATCTTCTCCATCGGGTTCATTGGTTGCTCGGGTTCAAACAAGACGACGCCCAAGAAGACTGAACCGGCCAAGACGGCGCCCGAGAAGAAGTAACCTTCGTTGAAATACCGACCGCCCGATGCGCCTGACGCACGGGCGGCTTTTTTTTGTTCCGGCTATCCGGTTCGACCGGCGCGCATTACGCTTCACGGCTCCGCTTTATTGCGGAGCGTGAAGCTGATGTCGTGATATCCGGTATCGGTGTCGTAGAGAATTCCGCCGCCTGGTGCGAAATAGGGGGCGAGCACTTCGAACGGAGGCAGTTGCTGCGCGTCGACCATTTCAAGCAGGGCAGCGAACACGGGATTTTTAATCTTCTTGCCATTCACATTCACGCTACCTAATTGCTCTCTCAACTCTGGCGTCGACAGCAAATCGTACCATTGACGGAACGATTCTCCTGGTCGACCCATGGTGAACAGGACCGGCGTACTTCCTGCTGTTTCCCGACCGATGACCGCGCTCATGCGCGCATAATCTTCGGAGTCGATCAGACGATCGACCGTACCGTCGCGGGCGGATACGCATCGCTCGAATTGTTGGCACGAAGTGCCGATGAACAAATAGCCATCCATGACGGCGACGAACGGATTTACCGGTCGTTCGTCTTCCGGCTTATCTTTTAGTCCCTTCGGAAGGATTGCGTAGTACGTTACCTTTCCGAAATGTCGCTCGTCGAATACGTCAGGAAATTTCGCGACGACAGATTGGAGCGCATTCACCGCAACTTTCTCGTCGGCGAGCTCCGCGGCGAGAACATGCTGATGGCCCTGTAGGCGGGAGGGGCGGTCGAAGCCGATCATCCACGAGTAGCGCCCCTTCAAATTGTTGATGACTTGACTGACGACATCGATGCCGAGCTTGTCCGAGATTTTTTCCTTCACGAACTTATCCACTGTCCCTTTGGCGCCGAAGCGGTCCACCAACGCACAAAGTCGGTCGTACGTTGTTTTCAGATTGAGGTGCCAAGCCCAGTACGATTCGACGGCCTTTGGTACAAACGGCTGCGGCGCCGTGTCGCCCGGCTCGAAAGCCGGCAACTGTAGCACGCCGGCCCGTGGATTCTCGAGCAGTAGGTGGATCTGGGTGAGCGAATCGTATTGACCAGTCGCGTAGGTGATGGCCCCGCCCACTCCGCCGATTCCATCGAGCCCCAACGGAGCGAGCATCCCCATGAGAATTCGCGGTCCGGGTTTGCCGGCGCCGACGCTTCGAACAAAACCGATCGGATCGGCGAAGAAAATGAGCTGCGGCGGTGGGTCCTGTTTCCGGCGGCATTGCTGCAGGACCGTCGCGAAGCGCGTGTTCTCTGCCAACGTACGAGTGGGAGTAAAGTCTGCGTTCGCTTTTTTCCCGGTACTTTCTTTGGTCGCCGTGGTATCGCCCGAATTCGTGGTATCCGGTGTGGGCGTGCCGGCGTGGTCCCAATGCCACAGAACATTTCGCAGCACCTTGGGGTCGGTCGCCACCACGATAGTATTCTCACGCTCGAATAGTCCAAACATCCGGTTCTGGTGGTCATGGTCGCGGACAACCGTCACCGTAACATCGCCAATCTTTTCCTTAGAGAACTCGGCCCCTTTCTTGTCCGCAAAATCAAGCGCCTTATCGACGAGTTTGTCGGCCACTGATGCATCAGGTCCCTGGTCGACGAGCAATACGAATGCGGGCGGTTGATCTTCGCGGGCGACGATGCCAAAAGCCGCCTCGCCCTGGGGAAGTTTCTTCAAGTCATTCCAGGTAATGCCGAGCTTCCCTTCGACATGCTGTGCGTAAAGATCGCTGACCTTGCCGTAAAGATGATCCACGAATGGCTTGAGCTGCGGGTCGCGGATCATGCGCCCCATGGCCGTTTGCTGAAGCTTTTCACCGAATTCGTGCGCGTTCGCGACACGGACGAAAACAAGCGTATTCTCCGGAAAAAGTTTCATCGCCGACGGCCGCGCCGCCTGCGACGGCACCGCGAGGGCGACCATGAGAGCTGCGGCGATCGTGCTCGTTGAAAATCGGCGGGAAGCCGAGTGAATCGCTTCAACAGCGGTGTGGCGCATGGCATTGCTCCAAGTTGATTCAGGGGGCTGAGCGGTCGGAAAACTCACCGCGGCCGGACTCTTTGCCCCGTCATGGGCGAACATTGAACGGAATTCGTTGCCGAACGCAAAAACTTGGCTGCCATTATACGATACCCTTATAGAAATGAGGCCCCAAAAAGGGATTTGGGGCCACCTGAGTGGCGTAGCCAAGGCATCCATATCAACTGAGACCGGGTTCCTGACACCTCTTTCGGAAAAGCATATAATTGGGACTAGGAGGAGCTGAAAATGGTCCGGTGCCATTTCGCGGTTGGTGCGGTAATCACGCTGCTTTCAGTGCTCAGCCCAATGGCGTGGGGGCAAGGCTTCGGCGGCACGTCAGCGTTTCATGGCAGCGGGCTTGGATCGAGCGGCTTCGGATCCGGATTTGGCGGCGGCTTTGGTTCCAGCGGTTTTGGATCGAGCGGATTTGGCGGCTTCGGTTCGAGCGGCTTTGGCTCCAGTGGCTTCGGCTCGGGTTTTGGCGGCGGCTTCGGCTCGGGGCTCGGCGGCGGATTTGGTAACTCCGGTTTCGGTAACTCAGGGTTTGGCGGCGCAGGCTTCGGCAACGGTTTTGGAAACAGTTTTGGCAGCGGCCAATACGGCGGCGGCGAAAACTTTGTGGGTCGAAGCCCCTACAGCATGCAAAACGCGTTTGGGCAAACGTCACGCGGCGCCAACCAGTTCTTTAGCCAGATGGGCCGCGCATTCGGACAAGGCATGCGTTCGTCGCGGCGGCAATCCAGCACCAACCACAACACGGAACAACAAGCTCAGCCCATGCGGGTCGAAGTTCATGTGGCGTTCAATGTGCCGACGCCGCCGCCAACACAGTTGACCAGCACCATTCAAACCCGCCTGACAAGAATTCTCGCCGATCACAAAATGTCGCCGGCCGCGCTGCGAATGGAAGGCGATACCGCCGTCATCACCGGTGTAGCGGCGAGTGAGAACGAGCGCGACCTGATCGGCCAATTGATAGCGATCGAACCCGGAGTCAGGGACGTTCGCAATGAGATGACCGTCACCGCTCCGCCTAGCGCGCAACCTGCCCCGACGCCGGGTAAGTGACGGTTGCCTGCGCCATTTGTCCTGGCGCCTGTGCCACCTGCGGCCACGATTGCTGCAAGATCGGCCGTTGCGGCACCGCAGGTTGCATTACCGGTTGCTGATATTGTTGAAGTGGCATCATCTGCGGCGTGCCGGCGAAAGTCGTCGCCTGCGTGTTGATTGGCGCCTGCTGCGGCTGTGAAGCACCCATATAGGTTTGCCCCATGTAAGTCGGGGCGAGGCCGAGCGGCTGCGCGGGCGCCATCGGCATTACCATCGGCGACGGCGAAACATAAGTTCGGTTCACGGCCGCCGGTTGTTGCAGCGGCGAAATGTTTGTTCCAATTTGCTGTGGACCTTGCGCTGTCAACTGCGGATAGCTCGCCACCGGCGCCGCGGCGTTTAATTCCGCCGCGTTGGGCAACTGGTAGTTCGGCGGTAATGCAATGGTCGTCGTTGTCATGTGTTTGACAGGCAGCGAATCGACCTGCGGCGTACTGCCGATCGTTGGTGGCTGTGGACTGGCAGGCGTAGCCGGCGCTTCGTAACTGATCAGGCGCGCATTGCGTTCCTCGTTGCGACTGCGCTGTAAGCTCTCCAAAGTCTGTTGCGGTGGTCGCGTGGGCACCCCGACCGGTACTTCGGGTGGCGCTTGGTGTGTTATCTTCGCGGTTTTGCTTGGAGGCGGACCGGGCAAGACCTGTCGCGTTTGTTCGCTTGTCACGACCCCACCCGACTTCGGCTCGAACCGGGATATCAGACTGACCTCGGTCCTTGGCCCGCCGACCTCGTCCCACGGCAGCCAGAAGCTGTACGACGCGCCGATCTCCGACTTGCTCATATGGATCGGCATCTGATCGGCCGGGAAAACGTAGCGTCGAGTCGGCTTGTTGTCGGTGGGGTCGCGCCCATCTTCGTCGAACGCGTATACGACCAGTTGACCGTCAACAAGAATCGGCTTGTCTCCCTCTTTGTCGTAGAACATCAGGCGGCCGCCGAAGCCTCGTTGCGGCTTTTGACCGGGTTGCGTCAGCACCGTATCGGTCCACGTGCCGACAATTCGCACCGGCGTGCCCTTACGCGGGGCGTCTTTGTCGCGGAACGGCCAGGAGCTATCGAGGCTAAAGATTTTGGGCGTCTTCCATTGAATCGACTGCGTGCAGCCGACGCTGCAAAGCACGACGGTGAGAAGCGTGATGCAAACCGATTTATACGTTTTCGAATCTGCGTTCATCGTTCTGCGGTTTGGCTGACGGATGACGTTTGCTTGCTGGTGGCAGTTGGGCGTTTGCCCCGGACATTATCGAAATCTGAATGGGCGACGATAATGAATGTAAATTGATTTGAATCGTAACTTGAAGTGACTATTTGCCGGACGAGGACGGTGCGGGCGTGGCCGGCGCCAGGTACTGTGCTTGCTGCACCGGCGCCGTTGCATTGATAGCGCTATAGCGGTCGTTGAGCGGTCGATTTGATGTTGGTGACGGCTGCGGCGCCGGTATTGACTCTTCCTTGCTCGCCGGCGGCATTTCCGGCGGACTCGGCTCGCAACTGGGCGCGTTGAGAACGGGTTCGCCGGGCACCGGCGAAACTTGGCTTTTCGATAGTGGCATGAGTCCCTCAGCCGGCACAAAATTCGGATAGATCGACTCCATATCGGCATCGGACCACTCGTCGCAGCGGCTCCGAAGTCCCGCCTCGCCATGGACGTCGACCACGTCGGAGAGAATCCAACTCATGCGCGACGACTCGATCTGCTTCACGAGATCGGAATCCATCTTGTTGTAGATGATTTGCGGCGTGAGGATGATGAGCAGCTCGCGGCGCTCTTGGGCCACGCTGTCGTAGCGAAACAGATCGCCGAGCAGAGGAATATCGGAAATCACTGGCACGTTGCGATGGATATCGCTTTTGGTCGTTTCGATCAAGCCGCCGAGAATTACTGTCTGGCCGCTCAGGGCACTCACTGTCGTGATCGCTTGGGCAATATCGATTCGCGGTGCGTTCACTGCCTGTCCGCCCGGGGAGATCGAAATCGGAATTCCCGGGTCGCTGGAAACCTGCGACTTTTGGGCGCTAATCTGCATCACGATCAACCCGTCTGGGCTGATCCGCGGAGTGAGGTTCAGAATCAGACCGACCTGGCGATACGTGATGACGTTAGTTTGCCCAAACGTGTTCTGGGTGACACCCGTCACGGTGGGAACGTCCTGACCAACCTGAACGGTGCCTGGCTGCCCATCGAGTGCCATGAGCTGCGGCCGGCTCAGCACTTCCAACCGACGTTTTTCCTGTAACGCTCGGAGCAAGACACTGACGGCATCGCTCGAAGCGGAAAACACGAACCCGCTAAAGCCGAGGCTGGGATCAGCCCGCCCGACCGAAAAGTTCGACAGGGCTTGCGTGCCGATCTGACCGGCAGTTGACAGCACGCTGG
>DASZZA010000371.1:0-5262 GCA_035545135.1 Lacipirellulaceae bacterium
GATCTTCGGCGCGCCGGTCACTGAGCCGCCGGGAAACGAAGTCTGCAGCACATCTAACGGCGTGCACTCGGGCCGCAGCCTTCCTTCCACGACCGACACCAAATGCTGCACATACTCGTACATTTCCAACCCGCACAACTGCGATACCCGCACGCTATCTGGTTGGCAAGTTCGCGATAAGTCGTTTCGCAGCAAATCGACGATCATCACATTCTCGGCCCAGTCCTTTTCACTCGCACGCAAATCATCTCCCGCAAATAAGTCGGCCACAGGGTGGGGCGAACGACCGCGCGTTCCCTTGATCGGCCGCGTTTCGACGTGTCCATTGTCAACTCGAATGAACCGTTCCGGCGAAGCGCTGGCAATTTGCCACTCGCCGCCGTCCAAGTAGCCGGCAAACGGCGCTGGATTTCGTTCCCGAAGCCGACAATACAGGTCGACCGAAGAACTATCGGCCGCGTGCAAGAGCCGCTGCGACAGGTTCACTTGAAACACGTCGCCAGAATAAATGTAATCAATCACCCGCTGAACTGCGCGGTGATACCCGTCGGCCGAAAAATTGCTACTAATTCCGGCTCGTCCGTCGACGCCGAACTGCGGTGCGAGCTCATCCATTGACAGGCGCTTTACACCCTCTCCCTCCGAGAGAGGGCAGGCTGAGGGTGCCTTGGCAGCTTGCAAACCGCTGCCTCTATCGCCGCCTCGCAGAGTCCTTGGACCCGTTGTCAGTCGGCGTCGAAATTGCAGCAGTCTTTCGGCCGCACGTTCGCGACGGCTCGATTCATCCCATTCCGGAAATCCCTGCGATATTAGCCACGCTGCGCCGCAATCATGGTCGAAGGCAACAACGATGTCATATAAGCCAACAGCGAGCGCCGGTATGGCAAATTCGTCGATCGATGCGCGCGGCACGCGCTCCAGACTACCTGCTAACTCATACCCGAATAGTCCCGCCCAGCCGCCTTGAAACGGCGGCAGCTCGGCGCGACGAGCCTGCCGAAGTTCTCCAATTCGGTCAGCCAAACGTCCAAACGCGTTGCTACCGTCGGCCGAAAACGTGAACCACTCAACCGGATCGGCCGCCACGAACGAATACCGCCCCAAGTGCGGGTGTCGCAGCGCGCTATCGAAAAACACCACGTGCGGCAGGTCGCTCAACAGCCGAAACACTTCGACCGCCTCGAGCGCCGGATCGAGACGCTCAACCAACGGCATCTCCTCTGCCATCGCAGGAGGTCGACTTGTTGAACCCTCTCCCTTTGTGAGAGGGCAGGGTGAGGGCCTCTTGTCGATCGTCATTTTCCCTCACCCCGCCCGCTCCCAGTGGGAGAGGGAGAAAAACGAGCTCCACGACTGTCGACCGCGAATGCCAAGTAATGCCGCTTCTCATCGCGAGTCAAAAGCCCCCAATCGAGCGGCTCGTCCTGTTGATACTGTTTGCCAAGCGTGAGCGCCGTCGCGGCCTTACACATTTCGTAGCCCAAGTAAAACGAGTGCCCCGCGTCGAGATTCTTCGGTACGCCCCCGTCCGGCCCGCTCTGTCGCAATCGCTCGAACAGTTCAAACGGATCGCTGCCCTGCAAATGCAGCCCGCCGCTAATCACATGAATTTCACCGTCGGATACAAACACCCGATAGTTGGCGTCTTTCACTGCGCGCGCCAAGCGATCCAAGTCCTCTGCCGGCTGCTCGACCAACGCCGGATCACGCAGCATAACCAGACGCGGCTCCAAATGCTTCGGCAGCACGCGGTGTCGAACGGAATGGCACACCAGCCGGCGCCCCAGGTCGCACTCGCGCACGCTCGAACGCGCCCAGTTGATCACCTGGGTCGTCAGCACGCTACGAATGCCAAGCTCTTCACAAAATCCAAGTAGCACCAGATTAATTGCAGCTGAGTCGGCATCAGTTAGCTCGGTGATATTGCCGATTCCCATCATCATCTCTGCATCCGGATATCGCGCCCGAATCTGTAGAAAGCGGCCCAGGCTGTCGGCGAATCCGAATCCAATCGGTTCGATCACCGGATCAATGCGCAACCGCACGCCGCCCGCCGCCAACGCCTCGATCGTCTCATCGAGACCCGCGAGAGAGCGTGGATCATCGGGCACTGCCACCACTTCGCACTCCCAATCACGCGCGGCCGCCCGATTAGCGCTATTCACCGATAGCACCAGCTCGGCGCCTGCCTTCACTGCCGGTTCAATTTCCCGCGGATCGAGGCTATCGATCGACACGCGTAGCCCCTCGTCGCACAAGGCGTGGACGATGTCCGCCACGCCGCTCCACGGTCCCTCCGGTTCGCAACCGATGTCGATCACGTCGGCGCCGTCCGCCGCCAATTGTTTTGCCTGTCCGCGAATTTCATCAAGTGGCAACCGCGGGCAGTGGTTGATCTCGGCGATAATCTCGATGTCGTACGCTCCATAGTCCGAAGGCGGCGGCGACTGCCCAAAAAACCGCGGCAGTTCTCGCAAATCTCGCGGTCCGCGTTCAACCGGTACGCCAGCAACATCGTGGATGGGCGACAAATCCCCACTGCAGTAGCCGGGTACCAATACGCGAGTGGCGCCGGTTGGCGTTTGAATTCGTCGGGCGATCCACTCCGGCGTCATCAACGCGGCCACGGTGATCGGCAGCACGTCGATCGTATAATCAAAACCGATCTCGCGCGCCAGCGGCGCCGCTATGGTCCGTAGCGAGTGCTCCGCGAGCCGGCCGGTAACGAAATGAATGTGTTCGCCTCGCATGATCGCATGCTTCGGTTCGAAGCCCGCAACATGAGCAAGGGAGTCATGCCACTTGCTGGCGCTGCGCGCTTCAGAACCGCCGTACAGTTTCAATTCGGCCGCCCGCCGTTGATCGAAATAGCCTGGCCATTGATGAACTCCGCCTCCGGCGACACCAGAAAACGAGCGACGCGTGCTACATCTTCCGACGTTCCCCAACGTTGAAGCAACGACTCGCGCTGCGCGCGGTCTTGCCATGCAGCCGACGCATGCCGGCCCCATTCTGTACGTATCCAACCCGGAGCAAGGCAGTTTACCCGCACTTCGGGCGCAAGCGACTTGGCGAGACTGCGTGTCGCCGCCATGACGGCGCCCTTGACCGCGGCAAACATCTCGCCGCTATCGCCGGCCATTCCCGTTTCTGCCTGATCCCAGCCCATGTTCAGGATCACGCCATGCCCGCGCTCGCGAATCCGCTGCCCAATCGCGCGCGACAACCGCACGCTGGCCACAACGTCAACCTTCCATAACGCCGCCAGCTTCTCTTCGAACGTCCACTTGGCGGCCGCGCCCGTTAACACATCGGCCCCGGCGTTGTTGATCCAAATATCGATCGGACGCCAATTCCACGCGGCGTGCACTAGCCGGTCCTGCTCCGCCAGATCGCTGAGGTCCGCCAGGATAACCTCAGTCTCGCGACCCATCGAACAAATGCGCCGCGCCACCTCCTCGGCGCCTTCCTTGTTCTGCCGCGCATGCACAAGCACATGCACGCCAGCGCCGGCCAAATCGAGCGCGATCGCTCGCCCGATGCCGCTTGAGCTGCCCGTTACGACAGCCGCTTTTCCGTGAAGTGATTCATCGGATTTCGTCACGACAATTTCGCCCATTCAATCAGCGTAACCGCAGTGTACGTCTATCCTATCACTACGCCGCCGCCCTGGCAGCAGCCTTGTCCCGCATTCGCACAGTCCCTACGATTCGATACACTTTCGCACCGGCACCTAAACAATACATTTTGGGTAACGGTTAAGCCGTATGATGTGCCGGCGCAAGTCGAGGGAGTAAGTGAGTAAGCAGCAGAATGTGGGAAAGCGTCGGTACGATTCTCCATATATTTTACTCACCTACTCACCTACTCACCGGTTCGTCGGACCAACTTCAATCGGCTAAACTGTTACCAATTCGGTATTGCCAAACCATGGACGCTCCCCAGCAGCAAGCTCGGCGCACGCGGCACAAATGGTTCCCCGTGCTCGTGCTCGTGTCGATTGCGGCATGGTGGTTGTGGCGCGCTAGTTACGCGCAATACCACACACTGTATCACCTCGTGGTACCGCTCGTTGGTGGTGCGCTGATTGCACTGTGGTTTCTAACTTACGGCGGTGCGCCACGACGCCGGCGCCAGGCGATCGTCGGCGGGCTCGCAGTCGCATCAGTTGCTTTCTTTACCGCTTTCCGCCCCGTCTACAACGGCGACATGGGTGTCTATCGCTGGCGGTTGCGTTTCGCTCCCGATGCCGACCAGTCGCTCGCAGCGCTCCACACGGCCGGTGAAGCCGATGTTTGGCACACCACGCCGCGCGATTATCCGCGCTTCTTGGGCAACGGCTACTGGGCGGAAGTTAAGGGCGTAGAAATCGACCCCGATTGGAAATCGCATCCGCCGCAGCTTGTATGGCGGCGCGAAATTGGCGCCGGCTGGTCCGCCTTCGCCATCGCGGGCGACTATGCCGTCACGCAGGAGCAACGCGGCAACGACGAATTAGTGACGTGCTACCGACTTAAAACCGGCGAACCCGTTTGGACCCACGCCGACAAAGCCCGTTTCGACCCAGCCGACGCGATCGGCGGACTGGGCGATGTCGGCCCGCGCGCCACGCCGACGATCATCGGCGATCGTATTTTTACGCAAGGCGCCACCGGAATCGTTCATTGCCTCGACGCCCGCACGGGCCGCGTGATCTGGTCGCACGACACGCCGGCCGAAGTCGGCGCTACCGTCACCGTCTGGGGCAAATCCGGTTCGCCGCTGGTGGTCGACGACATGGTCATCATCAGCGTCGGCGCTCCGAGCGGTGCATGGGAATCGCCCGAGTCGAGCAATAAATCGAAAGCCTCGAAACCGTTTGATTCGTCGCTCGTGGCGTTCGATATCAATTCCGGCAATGTTCGCTGGGCCGCCGGATCGCGGCAAGCCAGCTATGCGTCGCCCGTTGCGGCCACGCTGGCGGGCGAGCGCCAGATCATCGTTGTCAACCAAAGCTGGGTCACCGCACACCGCGCATCCGATGGCAAGATTCTTTGGGAATTTCCGTGGTCGGCGGAAACCGATTCGACCGCTTCGTGTTCGCAGCCCGTTCCGCTCAACGGTGACCGCCTCTTCCTTTCCAAAGGTTACGGCATCGGTTCCTCCCTGCTGGAAATTGAGCGCGACGCCGGCGGAAATCTAGCGGCCCAGCCCTTGTGGAATCCCCCCATCAAAAAAGTGATGAAGACGAAGCTGTGCAATGTCGTCGTGCGCGGCGGATTC
>DASZZA010000372.1:0-6302 GCA_035545135.1 Lacipirellulaceae bacterium
ATGCTACAACTGCAACGATTCGCGAGCCCGGAACCGGTGCGCCGCTACGCCCCGGATACGCCGGAGCAACTTGAGCACGTCGTCATGCAGCTGTTGGCGAAGGACCCGGCCGACCGATTCCCAAATATGCAAGTCCTCGCCCGCCACCTGCAGGCGATGGTAATGGCCCTGTCGCGGGCGACGGCTCTCGGGGTGGTTCCCTCGGATGACTTCGCACTGGCAGTAGACGGGCCGGCGCGCGACAGGTCGGAAGTTGGTGTCGACGAGCCGATTGCGCTGGCCGCCACGCGGTTGGAATCGGAGCCAGCTCAATCTCGCGGTGTCGGGAGACTAGAGGAGAACGCCAATCAGAGCGCGCCGCGGAATTCACAGGAAGCGGCAACGCTCGCTGCGGATCAAGTGGCAGCGAAGCAATCCTCGCAGCTATCGCCGTCGACGGTTCTGGCCGGTACACCAACAGCGGTGCAATTGGCGCCCAACCGACCGCGACGCTTTACCACGCTAGAGGAAGAGGAAGCGCTTCGCCGCACTGAACATCGACTCTCGTGGCCTGTGATCGTTGGACAGTTGGCATTGCTGCTTTTTGTGTTGGCGACGATCGGCGGAATCGCGTGGTATTTATCGCGGCCGCCATCGGCCGATCAGCTTTATTCATCCATCATGGCGAAAGTTGACGCGGGCGACGGCGCGTCGCTGACCCGCGTCGAGAACGAACTTGACGACTTCCTGGCACGCTACGCGAATGATCCGCGTGCCGCGGTTATCGAACGGTTCAAGGAACGAAACGAGCTGGATAAATTGGATCGCAAGCTGCAGCGGGTCGCTCGAGGTATCGGCGCGGCCGACGAATCGCTTTTGCCGGCGGAACAACTCTATTTGCAGGCCGTTGGACTTGCTGAGTCATCGCCTGACAAGTCACTGGCGATGCTCAAGTCGTTGGTGAACCTGTACGGAGCGGACATCCGGGCGGACGGACCGCCGCCCGCAGCCGCAACGGCGAATAAGGCCAACCAGGGGCGCGACATAGCAACCCGAACGACCCACGTCGTTCAACTTGCCCGCCGGCGGATAGGCACACTGCAAGCAGACCTGGCCCAAGATCGCAAACGGCAACTGGCCGATCTAACGGAGCGGCTCGCTGTCGCCGAAACGTTGTCGAAGACGGATCCAGCCCGCGCCGCCGCCATGTATCGGGCGATCATCGATTTGCATCATGGTGAACCATGGGCCGACGAGGTCGTCGCCAAGGCACGGAGTCGGCTGGCAGAGTTGAACAAGAAACTTTAACAAAATCGATTGCAAGGCACCCTCACCCCAGCCCTCTCCCAGCGGGAGAGGGAGACAAACCGGTGGGCAATGCCCACCCTACGATGCGATGAAGCGAGAACGAAGTCACGCCATCTTTGATTGTGCACGTGAGCTTATGCCGGGGGGCGTCAACAGCCCGGCGCGGGCGTTTGGCGGCGTTGGGGGTGAGCCGATTGTCGTGGAGCGAGGTGAAGGACCATACCTCTGGGATGCGGACGGCAATCGCTACATCGACTACGTCGGCTCGTGGGGACCGCTCATCTTTGGTCATGCGTACCCGCCTGTGGTCGCGGCCGTCGTGCGAGCCGCTCGGCGCGGCACCAGCTTTGGCGCGCCCACTGAAGCAGAAAACGAGTTGGCGGAGCTGATCGTTGCGGCCGTACCGAGCATCGAGAAAGTGCGGCTCGTGAATTCAGGCACCGAAGCCACGATGAGCGCGATTCGGTTGGCCCGCGGCTTCACGGGTCGCGACGTCATCGTGAAGTTTGCGGGCAATTACCATGGGCATGTGGATAGTTTGCTCGTTGCGGCCGGCAGCTCGGCCGCGACACTGTCCGTCCCCAACTCGCCCGGCGTCACTGCCGGCACCACGCGTGACACGCTGGTGCTGCAGTACAACGACGTTCCCGGACTCCAAAATGCATTCGCGAAACATGGCGATCGAATTGCCGGAATTATTTTCGAACCTGTGGTTGGGAACATGGGCGTCGTGGTGCCGAACCAAGATTTCCTGCGCGAACTCCGCGATTTAACGAGGAAGCACGGCTCGCTGTTAATTTGTGATGAAGTAATGACCGGCTTTCGCGTCGCTTACGGCGGCGCTCAGCAATTGCTGGGTATTGAGCCCGATTTAACGACGCTGGGAAAGATCGTCGGCGGGGGGCTGCCTGTGGGCGCCTATGGCGGCCGGGCCGAGATTATGGACCACGTGCTTCCGGCCGGCAAAGTGTTTCAAGCGGGTACGCTTAGCGGTAACCCGCTCGCGACGGCGGCCGGATGCGCGATGCTTCGAGCGCTGCGCGACGACCCACCCTATGAGCGTCTGGAGCGCAGCAGCGCTCGATTTGAAAGGGGGCTTCGCGAAGCAGCTACTGCGGCGAATGTTCCGCATCGCTTGGCGCGAGTTGGAAGCATGATGACGTTTTTCTTCGCGACCGAGCCTGTTACCGATTGGCCGACCGCCAGCCGTTGCGACACGAAGCGCTTCGCGCGCTGGTTCTGGGCGATGCTCGACGATGGCATTTATTTGCCGTGCAGTCAGTATGAAGCGATGTTTGTGTCGGCTGCGCACAGGGACGCTGAAATTGATGCGACAATCGCGGCCGCCGGCGAGGCTTTCGCAGCATAAGGCGGAAAGCGTGGTTGCGGGAGAAAAGCGCGACGAACGGTCGCGGCCTTATCCTAACCGCTTCTCTTCGGCGGCGCTGGGGCGATAGTAATTGGGCGCGAGTTTCCACACGTCGTCGCGCTGGCCGGCTTGATAGACTTTCCACGCAACTTGCCCGACGGCTGTGGCCATCGGTTGCCACAATTCTTCCGGCAAAGCAACGACTCCCCCGGGCAATAGCGCTAAGAGACGTTTCAACGCTGGCCCGACCACGCGGTCGCCTGCGGTTAAACTGGCAAGCCAGCGTTCTTGCGGCACGATGGCGGTAGAGCGCTCGACACGAATGTCGAGTCTCTGCGCGACGCGAAACTTTGCCGCAAATAATTCGCGGCGCTGGGCGTCCAACACCGTCCACAAAGGCGACGCGGACGGCGGCGTCTGGGCCGCGAGTGCGGTCAGTGTATTGACGCCCACCAACTCCGCATCGACGGCGTAGGCAAACGCTTTGGCAGTTGTGACACCGATTCGCAAACCAGTGAACGACCCTGGTCCGACGGCCACTGCGACTAAGTCGACGTAGTTCGGCGACCAATTGGCCGACGCCAGTAACTGCTGTATTGCCGGCGCCAGCGATTGGGCCGTTCGCTGGCTGCCTGTTAGTACTGCCTGTCCAATGAGGCTCGCTTCATTCGCGTCGCCCCAAAGTGTTGCAACCGACCCGCACCGGCCGGAGGTTTCGATCGCCAGGATGCGTTCGGTATGGCTCATGTAACCAACGTCGTCGAAGGGCATGGCTACGACAAGTGGGCGCCAACCTCCGAAATGGAATGCGAAAACCCTTGCTCATCTTCTGGCCAGGGTGCGACGAACAGCCCATGTCCCGCTTGACCCTCTCAAATCGGACTTTTAGACTAGCGGATTACGAACAGAGCGGCCGGAAACGGAGGCGTCACGTTTTGCCGCCACTCCGCTTGTCCCCCGACGCGCCGAAGCGAGCCGTGAATTGAAACGGGCCATCATTAGCGATATTCACGGCAATCTGGAAGCGCTCCAGGCCGTCCTTGCCGACGCGCGTGGGCAAGGAGTGGAAGAGATATTCTGCCTGGGCGACATTATCGGCTATGGGCCCAATCCGTGTGAATGTCTCGACCTGGTGATCGAGCGAACGAGAGTTTGCCTGCTGGGGAACCATGACCAGGGCGCATTGTTCGACCCCGAGGGCTTCAATACGGGTGCGGAACGGGCGATCTTTTGGACGCGCGATCAATTAGAGAAATCCACAGGCGACCGAGCCGCGATCGACCGCCGCTGGGATTTTTTAGGATCCTTACCCCGCATCTATCGCGACGGCAAATGGCTATTCGTGCACGGCTCGCCCCGCAATCCGGTCAATGAATATGTCTTTCCCGAAGACATATATAATCAGAAAAAGATCGAGAAACTATTTAGCATGGTGGAGTACGCGTGCTTCCAGGGCCACACGCACGTGCCGGGCGTCTTCACCGAAAGCCGCAATTTCATGACGCCGGATGAATGCGGCTACGCATATCGTTATGAACAGCAAAAATTCATGTGCAACGTGGGCTCTGTCGGCCAGCCGCGCGACGGCGATCCACGACCCTGTTACGTAATCCAGGAAGACACACAGCTCACGTTTCGCCGCGTGGAGGGCGGCTACGACCCGGGTGTCACCGCTGAAAAAATCTACAATATCGCCGAACTCGACGACTTCCTGGGCGACCGGATCAAACAGGGTAGATGAGTTGTGTTGGAAGGAGTTTCAAAACCGCTCAGGAAGAGGGGGACAGTCCCCTATTGCTCTGAAGATCCGCACAAGGGGAAATGTCCCCAATCGGTTTTGAAACTGCTTGTAGTTATACGTGGGTACTCGTTCGTTGTCGCGCGAAGAACAAGCGGCTACCGCTCGACTTAAACGACCAACAACTATCTACTATCAACAGGCAACAAACCACTAACCACTAACAAGTTCTACCGCGTTGGACCAACGTCGCTTCTTTTCCTTTCTGCTGTTTGCGCTTGGGGTGGTTTTGCTGGCCGGTTGGCTGTTTCCGCTGCCGCCGCCCCCCAAACAACCGCCTGCTGCGCCGGCGAAAGGCAAAGTCGAGCAGAAGGGGGCCGCACCGGCCGGTGCAGCGAAGAATGCTGCTACCAAACAGGCGAAGGAACGGGCCGAGGCGGCTAATCAGCCGCCACCACCGGCAAAGGCTGCTGAATTGCCGGCCATGGCGCCGACGAGCGCTTCCGTTCAATATGTGACGCTCGGATCGCTCGATCCCAAGAGCGGCTATCGGATGCTGGTTACGCTCACGAACCGGGGGGCGGCCGTCGTGGAAGCGGAGTTGTGCAGCCCACGCTACCGCGATCAGGAGGACTGGAGCGGCTATTTGGGCGAGCTGGAGTTGAAAGCGGTACCCGGCGGCGCGCAAGTGCAGGTTGTTGGCCCTGGTACTCCGGCCGCCGATGCGAAAATCGAAGTTGGCGACGTGATCGTCAGCGTCACTAGTCCCAATAAGAATAAGATCGACATCAAGACACCAAACGATTTCCGGCGGGCGCTGGCTAAAAGCAAACCGGGTGACCCAATCACCATCCAAGTCGTTCAGGGCAACAACGGACCGCAACCGCGCACGGTGCAACTGATGCGGCGGCCGTACGCCGTGGTGCGGCCTGAGATCGACAACTACCGCATGCGCGAGGTCGAACCTCCGGCCGACTTTGTCGATCGACCGTCGTTCTTGCTGACGCTCTCGAACGTGAATGGCGAGCCGCTCAAGAAGGACGCCGCCAAGCGTATGGCCGACGTGCTCGAAACGGGAAACTGGGAACTGGCGGCCCACGACGAGAGATCGGTCGTTTTTCAACGCGATTTTCCCGAGCTGAAGCTAAAGCTCGTCAAGCGCTACACAATTGCACCAGCGCCGGCCGCAGCCGGACCCGATTATCCGGCCTACCATCTGTATCTGGACGTCGAAGTGCAAAACACCGAGAGCGCCGATTCGAAGGCCCCACCGCGCGAAGTGGCCTACCGCCTCGACGGCCCCACGGGCATGCCGATGGAAGGCTGGTGGTATTCGCGCAAAGTTAGCCGAAATTGGAGCAGCAGCGTACGTGACGTTGAGGTTCGATTTGTGGGCAGCTCGGTAAGTGAGATCGCTAACTCGACGATTGCGAAGGGCAAGGTTGAGCCGATGGAGGGAAGAACGCTGGCGTACGCCGGCGTCGACGGCCAATACTTCTCGGCGATGTTGATCCCGCAGCTTGCGGGGCTTGACGATTCTTGGTTCCTTAAGACCGAGGCGGTAATCGTCGATACGAAGCCGGACGAAAAGACGGCGATGTACGCGAACGTTACTCCCCGCATGTTCCGTAATACGATTGCGCTTGAGGCGGGAGCGACGCACCACGATTCCTATCAGATCTTTCTTGGTCCGAAGCGACCTCACTTGCTGAGCGCCTACTATCCGAAGAGCGCTCAATGGGCCGGCGACCCGAACTATTCGCTCGAGGACCTTATCTACTACGGCTGGTTTTCGTCGGTGGCACAGGTCATGCTCGTCATACTGCATTTCCTGTACTACATCGTCGGCAATTATGGCGTCGCGATTATTTTGCTGACGCTGGTTGTGCGGGCTGCGATGTTTCCGAT
>DASZZA010000373.1:0-2664 GCA_035545135.1 Lacipirellulaceae bacterium
TGCTGCGTTGCCGTGTCTCCACACAATTGGTCGCGCTGCATTTGCAAGTGGGCGGGCAGGGAAGTGTACACATCCTCGAAAACTGCTTCCGCGGCGTGGCCCAAACCTTGCGCCGTCGTTCCGTACGACTCTGCCTGCTGAAACGTTGCTGCCACTTCCTGCTCCAACGCGCTGTTGAGCGCCTTATGCGACGCTTCGGACCATTCGCCGATCTGTATCAAATGCTGTTTGAGCCGCTCAATGGGGTCGCCGCCAGGCCAATGGTCGGCCTCGCTCGCCGCCCGATATTGGGCCGGATCGTCGCTCGTCGAATGCGCTTCGCGCCGATAGGTCACCAACTCGACCAATGTCGGCCCGCCGCCGCGCCGCGCCCGCTCGACCGCCCACGATTCGGCCGCGTACACAGCCAAATAATCGTTCCCATCCACGCGTAGCCCCGGCAACCGATAAGCGTCCGCTCTCGCAGCAAACGTCGCCCCGCCCGTCGACAGATTACGATGCGTACTGATCGCCCATTGATTGTCAACGACATGCAAAACGCACGGTGGCCGATACACCGACGCGAAATTCAAGGCATGGTGAAAATCGCCCTGAGCGGCCGTTCCGTCACCGGCCCAAGCACCGACCACACGCCGCTCGCCCCGATACGCAAACGCCATCGCCGCGCCCACCGCCTGCGGCAACTGCGTGCCCACCGGGCTAGAGATCGATACCACATTCCCGGCACGCCACCTGTAGTGCACCGGCATCTGTCGGCCTTTGGCGTTGTCGCCCACGTTGCCGATCAACTGGCACATCATCGTCACCAGCGGCATCCCGCGCACCAACAGTAACCCCGGCTGGCGATAACTCGGAAAAAGCATGTCGTCGTGAAGGTACGCGCCCGCAGCGGCCACCGACACGGCTTCTTCACCCTTGCCCGAAAGGTAGAACGACAACCGCCCTTGCCGCTGCATCGCGATCATGCGCGTGTCGAAATGGCGTGCTCGCAGCATCATTTCCATACCACTGCGAAGCTGCTGCGGGCTAAGCTGTGGCTGCCACGCCCCAGCCGCAACGCCATCGTCGCCGAGCACCCGAATCATTCCCACAGCATGAGGACGCAAATCCTCGCAAGGAGCGAGGGTGTCTGGCCGCGTCAAATCGCCTGGCTGATGAATCATCGGCGAGAAGCAAGGCATATCGCCCGGACGGTGCGGCGCCGTCGGCACCTGCAACATCATCGGCAGCGGATCCTTGAGCGGCGTCTCCGGTATCCGCGACCCCGGATGCGCTTTGCCAACAATGATCGAAGCGTAATCGTCCATGACACAGCCTGTGTCTCAATGCAAAGCTACGCGGTGCAATGCCCGCACTCTGATGATTCACTTGGAATGATGCTGAAGATACCGCCTGGCTTCCTCTAGTAACAGACCCGCACGGTACGAACTCCGCACCAGCGGACCTGACGCGACGGCCCGAAAGCCGAGCATTTTCGCCTCCTCTGCCCAAGCTGTGAACCGTTCAGGAGGCGCGAATCGGACTACCGGCAAATACCGCTCGCCGTGCCGGCCGGGCGACAAATACTGACCCAGCGTCAATATGTCCACGCCGGCATCGCGCAACTGCCGCATGGCGTCGCTGACTTCTTCATCCGTCTCGCCCAGACCGATCATGATACTGCTCTTTGTCCAAAGGTCGGGCCGCCACTCCTTGGCCCGCCGCAGCACATTCAAGCTTCGCGCAAACGACGCCCGCGGATCGCGCACCAAACAATCGAGCCGCGGCACGCATTCAACGTTGTGCGCGAACACGGCCAGCGGAACGCCGTCCAGCAAATACGCAAGCGCGTCCTCGTCGCCACCCAAGTCGCTCGACAACAGTTCGATCGTCACCGCCGGCAATCTTTCGTGCACTTCTTCCACGCAACCCTTGTAGTGACTTGCGCCGCCGTCCGCCAGGTCGTCGCGATTGACAACCGTGATCACCACGTGCGCCAGTCCCATACGCTCGACCGCGGCCGCAAGTTGCTCCGGCTCATTTGCGTCCGGCGGCGCGGGGCTGCGCAGCGTTTCCACGCTGCAGAACCGGCAGCCGCGCGTGCATTCCTTGCCGGCCACCATGAAGGTGGCCGTCCCGCGAGACCAGCAATCGTTGAGATTGGGGCAGCGAGCTTCCTCGCAAACGGTGTGAAGTCCATGGTTCGCCACCGCATTATGAGTCGAATTCAGAACCGCCAGCCGCGGCCCGGCCGGCAGATTCACCCGCAGCCACTCCGGCAATCTTGGCCGGGCGGAGCTTGCTGGGTCGGTAGTGGGCGGGGAAGGCGACAACGAACTGCTGGCGCGGGGTGCTGTCACGAGAGCGCGGAGTTTATCGAAATCGCGGCAATTCACCAATGCCGCGATATCGCAATGCTAGCTGCATTTTCGCCGAAGTAAACCCGCAACGATCGACGTGCATCGCTTGCGGTTTAGGTGGCTACCCAGTCAGGCCTTCAAATAGCGGCGTGGACAGATACCGCTCTCCCAGACTCGGCAAAATCGCTACGATTCGCTTTCCCTTGTACTCTGGTCGTGCCGCCACTTTGGCCGCCGCGCAGATTGCAGCGCCACTTGAGATGCCAGCCACGATTCCCTCCTCTTTCGCTAACCGACGCGACCATTGAAACGCCTCTTCGTTGCT
>DASZZA010000374.1:0-2234 GCA_035545135.1 Lacipirellulaceae bacterium
GAGTCCTCCGGACCCCGATTGCTCGATGCTGTGGCACGATACGCACAATCCCGGCGCCGTTTGCTTCGACAATTCTTTGAGCATCGCCGACGCAATCGGCCGTTGATCCAAATGAGGTGTTTCGGCCAACACATTAAGCCACGCCGCCAGAACCGGGTCTGCATGCGCGCTCGGCCGGTACCGAATGGAGAACGATGCGCTATCACGGAACCATGTACCAGCCGGCGCAAAAGCCACCGGGCGTTCATTTCTGTCAATCTGGGGATCCGTTTGCCTCGCGCTCAAAGTCTGGCTCGCGTTCGACGAGTCTTTGATCGAACCCATCGCCCAGCTTTCGGCCGCACGGCGCAGCGTATCCCGTGATAAACCGGTCACCAGCAACGTAACTTCCGCCTGTGAAATTGGTCGGCCGAGCGCTTCGCGCAGGCGGTCTTGGACTGTGACGTTACTCGATGCAGCTAATTCGCCGACCAACTTCTTGATCGCCGACGCGAGAGTCGCACATGCCGCGAGCTGTTGCCGGTCTTCCGGATGGACGTCTTGAAAATCAAAATCGGCGCCCAGCGTTGCGATTGCCTGCGCGGCGGCCGGATCGGCCGCCAATAGCAGCTTCATCGCCGGCGGCAACCGGCCATCGAAATCCCCCGTCGCCCCTTTCGGCCAGGTGCCGACGTCAAATCCGGCCGATCGCAGCGCCGCGACGTCGATCGTCGGCAGCGCAAACATCGGCACCCCTGGAGCGACACTAGTCGCAATCTTCTCGTCGTGGCACTCCGAACATGCAGCTTCGTAGCCGGCCACCAGTTCGACGGATCCTGTCGCATCCTGCTTGTGACATGACTGGCAATCGAACGACTTTTTCTTGTCTGCAAAATGCTTGTCGCGGTGCGACGCATGGTTGAACACGATCCGTGTCCGCCGCTCGTAGGGCCAGATGCCAAAGTCCCGATGGTCCGCGGCGAAACTTTCGTACCGCTGAACGTGGCAGGTCTGGCAGGCCACGTTATCCACCGAAGTCAGGTCTGTATGAGTTCCATGATGTTCGCCGTGACAAGCCGCGCATGCGACCCAAACCTCGTTGGTTCTCGTGTGGGGAAGCGCAGTCGTTCGAGTGGCTTCGATCTGTCGCAACTTGTTTGGCGCCACATTATGTGCCGTCAGTGCCATTGCCGGTGAAATCGATTTAGCGTGGCATTTCATACACAGGTGTGACTGGCTTGGCTCGTCTCCACGCGAAACAACAAGCGACACCATCCATCCCGCAATATTCTGGTTCGCGGCCGCATGACAGGCGGCACAATTCGGATCGCCATCCGTTCGCTCCAGCAATTGGGCATGTTGCTGCGCTAGTCGACCGGGCGCGATTACGCGATCCCGCCAATTCGCACTCAGCAGAATGATTACCGCACCGATGGCTAGTAGCGCGCAGCCCCGCACAAATCGTCCGCGCACCGCGCGTAAGCTCCGCACGGGCCTGCATTGGAGCACGCGTCCGCACCCGCCCTCCGGCGTTGGGCCGATGGCGCATGGTCCGCCGCGCACGGTCGAACGATTGCATTCCCATCGATCACCATTGCGAACCGGCATGCACTCCGCCAGAGCCGGACAGCGTCCGCGCGCCGTCGGACCGGCCGCGCACGATTCACCGTGACGCATCAGCCCACAAATCCACGGCTCGTTGGGGCGCTCGTAGCCGCTCGCTGAGCAATCGGGTACGGGCTCTCTCACGCCGCACCTCCCTGAAACGCGAGCGCCAGCACGCCGTGCAACAACGCGAATACAACGAGTGCATATGTCAGACCGATATGAACAAACAACCACGTCTTCAGAAGCCTTTGCCGCGCCTGGTGGAAGTCCAGGTCGTCCTTATGGCGCAGTAGGGCAAACAGCCGCTCGCACGCGGGTTGCTCCTGATCCGACAGGTAGCGACGAACCGATTGCAAGTCGTGCATGAGCGAACGCCGCCGCGCCGTCGTCGGACGCAGAAAATATCGAGTCTCGCGCGATCGATTAAAAAAGTCGTACAGCCGCGCGACGTAGAAATCAGCCAACGTACTTGCTCCAGATGCCGCCACCGAATCGAGCACCGCCTCGTTCGCTTGCCGGCGCACAGCCAGATGCAGTACGGGTATCCGCTCGTAGATCACTTCCTGGCCGACGCGCGATAACTGCCGAGGAATCGTCCGGGTCAGATACAGCCCGACCACACCACTCGCAATTGTCGCCAGATAAAC
>DASZZA010000375.1:0-3443 GCA_035545135.1 Lacipirellulaceae bacterium
CCCATCAGTGTGGGCAGATCGAACGCGGTGCTGAGACCTGTTTGTCCCTGCTCGATCAGATAGCGAAATCGCTGGTTGGTATCGGCCGGCCGCCCGAAGCCGGCAAACTGCCGGATGGTCCAGAGCCGGTCGCGGTACATCGATTCGTGGATGCCGCGCGTGAAAGGAAAATGGCCGGGCCGGCCCAGTTCGCGCTTGGCATCGAAATCGGCCAGGTCTGTGTCGGTATAAAGGGCGCAGACGGGAGTTCCACTCACGGTAGTTGTGGTAGTTTGATGATCCAAGAGAACCACGTAGTGAAGATATCGCGTCCGCGTAAGTGAGTACGAGCAGCTAAGCAGTGCCGACTGTTTAGCCAACAAATTATACGCATCCGGACCCGCTGAGGGACGCAGTTGCGGCAATCGGTGGACGCATCGTAGGGAATGTAGCGATGCAATATGGCGTCGACGGTTGGAAAGCGTTTCTGCCGATCCACAATGAAAGGAGGACTGAGTAATATGCGATTCGCGAGGTGGGTGTTTTTGCTGGCCGGCATTTGCGGCATCATCGTAATTATTCCGCCGTATTTTCTGGAGCAGCGGTTTGGTCAGGATCATCCCCCGGCCGTGAGCCATCCCGAGTTCTATTACGGGTTCTTGGGAGTAACACTCGCGTGGCAGATATTGTTTCTTTTGATTGCGTACGATCCAATTCGCTACCGATTGGCCATGTTGCCGGCAATGTTGGAGAAAGCCACGTTTGTAGTAGCCATTTTTGGTTTGTACATGCTGGGCCGCATAAGCGGCAGCTTCGTTAGTTTTGCCGCAGTCGATGCAATTTGGTTGGTTTTGTTTTTGGTCGCATTCCTAGGCATACCAAATGTTCGGGCACCGGCCGATTGATAGTGCCGTTCGCCATGCTTTTCGACACGTTTCCCACATAACCGAAATGTCGTTTCTCATAACGATTTCGCGTGAGAAACGCCTATCTAGTCAGGGCTACTTCCGAACTTGTCGCAGCTGGGGTAAAATGCGGAGCATGAGGAGATGGGTTCGGTGCGCGTTGAACCGAACATTCGAGTGAAGATTGATTTTGGCGCACCGATTTATTGAGTGGAACTGAGGGAATCCTCGATTTGAAGGATCACGACGGATGCTCACCCAACCTTACAAAAAAGCTGGTTCGAGGCGTGGAGCGGTTTCGCGTGACGAAGCATTGAGCGAACGCCGTAAGCTACTGCGAGAGCGGCCGGATCATACGTTCGTCCGCCGCGACGAGTTCTGCAGGTTGCTGCTCAGCAACAAGAAATTGGTTCGCTCGGACGAACCGGGCGTGCGCCTTCGCGGGCTGCTGGACCTGGAAAGCGGCGAGCGATATCTCATCGAGCAAGAAGAGCTGTTCACCAGTTACACGTGAGCGGCTCGGCGGCCTCGCTGGATTGTTTCGCCGGCGCGCGTAGAATCCATCATTCGCAACGCGAGTGCCCAGCGGGACGCCACGATGATCGCCATCCGACATGCGGACGAACGGGGCCATGCCAATCATGGCTGGCTGGATACGTACCACACGTTTTCGTTCGCCACGTATCAAGATCCGCAGCACGTGCACTTCCGCGCGCTGCGCGTGATGAACGAGGATTTCGTCGCACCGGGACAGGGTTTCGGCACACATCCGCACCGCGATATGGAGATCGTGACGTATGTACTTGAGGGCGCGCTGGAACACAAGGACTCGATGGGCAATGGCGAAGTGCTGCGGCCGGGCGAGTTCCAGCGGATGTCGGCCGGAACCGGCATCACACACAGCGAGTTCAACCCGTCCGACAGCGAGCCGGTTCATCTGTACCAAATCTGGCTGTTTCCCGATAAGAAAAACATCGAGCCGAGCTATGAGCAGAAGCGGTTCGCGGAGGAAGAGCGGCGAAACCGGTTGCGGCTTGTTGCCTCGCGTGACGCGGCCGAGGGGTCGCTGCTGATCCATCAGGACACGCGCATTTATCTGGCGACGCTTAATCGCGGCAAACAGGTGAGCCACCAGCTAGATGATGGCCGCCATGCGTGGCTGCAAGTTTTACGAGGTCAGGCTTCGCTCAACGGTCAGCCGCTCAACACGAGCGACGGCGCTGCGGTGAGCGATGAGCGGCTACTGACGATCGAGGCTTCAACCGACGCCGAGATGATGCTGTTCGATTTGGCGTAGTTGCGAACGACGAAATCGCGGGTGCTATCGGCCGGCGGCTTGCGAACTATTTTGCAGGATTCGGAAAATCCTTCCACAACCAATCCAAAGCCTCGGGCAGGGTCTGAAGTTTTACGCTGTGGTCGCAGTGGCCGGCGTTGCGCGCGAACGCGAACTGATAGTGGTATCCCTTCGCGGCCAGGACCTTGGCCATGTTTTCGTTCGCGATGACCCAATCGTGCATGTTGTCGCGCATGACATTGGGATTCAATAAATCTCGGTCGCCGACTTCGAGCCAGATCCGCAGTGGTTTGCGTGGGCTGTTGGGTATGAGGTGCTCGTGAAATTCCCACGCGCCGTGCGGCGCGTCATCGTTGTACGGCCATTGCTGATTGACGTATGTGCCGGAATAAGTGAGCACGCGGTGATAAAGGTCGGGTCGATACCACGCCATCGCCAGCGCGCAGGAGCCGCCGGAGCTACAACCGGCGGTCGCCCGGCCGTCGGGGTCCTTGGTTAGTTTCACGTTGCATTTCGATTCCACCAGTGGAAGCACTTCCGTTTCAACGAACTCGGCGTAGCGGCTCGACATGGTGTCGTATTCCAAACCGCGTTCGCTTCCTTGCGCATCGCCACCCCCATTGCCAATCGAGATCGCGACCAGTGCCGGCACGCGATGCTTGGCGATGAGATTATCGAGTGCAGTGAACAGAGCCGGGTCGGGGCCGTCGGCACCGACGATGAACGGAGCCTCCGTGCCGCGAGCGTACTGGTGTGGTAAATAGACGGCCACGTGTCGAGTGTAGAGCGCGGGGTGGCTGGTAGTAACCACGAGTTTGGCCGGATCGTTCGGATCGGCCGTGCCAAACGTATTGGGCTCGCGCGCGATACCGGGATAAATCTCGCTGTCGGCGGAACTCATGGTGAAGTTAAAAACCGTGCCATGCGGCACGCCCGCCTGAACGCCCATGTCTGGTGCGCGGTGGTGAGTCGGACCGATGATGAAGTTCCCGTCTGCATCCGCCGGCGGAACGGCACCATCGGGCAATTCCTTGGCCGCGACGAACCCGGGCGTATGCGGATCGCGCGTCGGAGAAGTTGGCCGCTTCGTCGCAGCGGCGACCGATCCGGCACTGACGATCAGGTAAATCACCAGCACGAATTGCGGGCGCGACGACGCTTTAGGGTGCATCGTGACTTGTCTTAAATACGTGTGGGACGCAGCCCGTTGGTAATTGAATGGCATATCGACAGACGGTGCGTTTTATCGCTTCCGAATTGGT
>DASZZA010000376.1:0-5952 GCA_035545135.1 Lacipirellulaceae bacterium
CGTCGTTGTACCTGCGAGGTTCGAAGCGCCTCAAGAAGTCACCGATGACCAAAAAGGCTGTATCAAAACCGGGGGATTGCGCGCCGCGGCTGATCAAATCAGCCGGCGGGTATCCACTGGGTGGCTAGCGTCCGGTTTCGCCGAATTGGTTCTGTTTCAGCTTCCAAACGTGAGGTCGATTTCCTCGTGGCAGAACCATCGGTGCCAGTTTCCCTTGCAGCCGCTTTACACTGCAAAGTCCTCTCCGAAGTGAAACGCGGGGGAGCCCGCCAAGCGCTTTGGGGGGAGTGCGACGGGTTTCGGTTGACCCTTGCAAACCAGGACCGGACATTTCGATCGACGCATGACTTGTTCAGCGACGCTGCCGGTGACTAGCCGCGAAAGGCCGGTTCTTCCATGCGAACCCATGACAATCAGGTCGATATGGACCCGTTCTGCGAACGCGAGAATTTCATCGGCAGGAGCACCTATTAGACAATGATGCTCATAGACGGCGGCCGCGCCGTGCGGCACGACTTTGGCGAGTTGACGCTTTATTTTCCTGCGACGTTTGTCCCACGACGAGTCATGCAAAAACGGGCTGTCCGATGGCGGAAACGCCGATATATGTGCGTCCAACAGTTCATCAACATGCAGGATGTATAATCGCGCACGCTTAGCGGCAAATTGTGCCGCATAATCCAGTGCTGCCGCACTGCCCTCCGAGAAGTCGTACGGCACAAGAATTCGTCTAACGGTCCTCACCGTCTCCTGAGTCTGGGTGATCGCTGCGACTGGATTGGCGACCGGAGCCTCGCTTGTACGATCTGCCCCAGCAGGTTCGGTGATTTCGTGGTCTTGGTGTGGCTGTTTTACAATGAGCACCGGGCATTTCGCTTTTCGCAGTACTAATTCAGCAACGCTTCCGAGGAAAACGCGGGAGAGCCCGGTCCGACCGTGCGACGACATTACAACCAGATCAATCCGCTCTCTTTCAACGAACGCGCAAATCTCGTCCGCTGGTGTGCCTTCGATGTAGTGATACTCACATCGCACATCCGCAAGCGCCGGTTTGATCGTCTGCAGTCGCTCCTTCAGCTGGGTTCGCGCACACGAAACTACGAAATTTGGAGCCGTGTACGGAGCTAACGCGATGAGATTCCGGAGGTCATCGACATAGAGGATGTGCAACTCGGCGCCAGACGATGAGGCTAGCTCTGAGGCGTAGTCGAATGCAACGAGGCTGCAGGCAGAAAGATCGGTTGGCAACAGAATTCGGTTGGTGTTCATTTTCGCACTCCTGCGGTTCAGGCCGCCAGTGAGAGGCCACCATCAGAATTTGCAACTTGAGTGCCGGTAGTTTTAGGAACGGTAATCGACAATGCGCGAGACAACTGCCCAGATCGTTAGACTTACGGATGTGCGAATTCGCACACGAGTGCCAGCGCGATGCGCTCTCTTGAATGCCGGACACAAGAATTGCTAAAGCGCACGAAACGCACGCTTTGCAAAAACGCGGCACTTTTGTTGCATCAGGATTTCGATGGCTGATTAGTCAACCTTCGCAAACCGCAGTGCCGTTATGAGCTGGATCGCATTAAAAATCTTGCTCGGCGACAAGAGCAAGTATTTCACCATTATCTTCGGCGTCAGCTTCGCTTGCTTTCTGAAAATATCAGGCGCGATTGCCGAGGAAGATGTAACACAAGCTGAGGAATCTGCTCGGTCCGCTCAAGCGGCGATCCAACGCAAGAACCGGTCGTATTGTCGTTTGTGCGCTTAGAACCGTACATCGTGCCCAAAACGTCGCAGTCAACACCAGCGGTGGCACGTTAATTCCGCCGGAGTACGATCACAGCAACGTCGCGAAATCGAATAAGAAATCAGTTCGGGGTCAAGTAAAGCATGCGCCTCAGTTTGTGGAGCCGCTTCAGCCTTTGATGACGCCGATGGGTCGAAGACGTGCGACTTTCTTTGCCAGCCCGGCATTTGCCACAACATCGACCACGACATCAACGTCCTTGTAGGCATTGGGCTGTTCCTCGGCGAGTCCTTTCCAGCTTCGTCCGCACGCTACAATACCGCGTTCACGAAGCTCATGATCAATACGGCGCCCTTGCGCCTGTCGCACGGCGGCATGTCGGCTCATTAAGCGACCGGCACCGTGGCATGCGCTGCCAAATGTTTGCTCCATGCTGCCCGGCTGGCCGGCCAGTACCCAACTCGCCCGGCCCATATCGCCTGGAATGAGCACCGGTTGGCCGATGGATGCGTACTCGGCCGGCACTTCGGGGTGATGCGGCGGAAATGCGCGCGTGGCACCTTTGCGATGCACCCATACGTGCTTCTTCTGTCCGTCGATGATGTGCTCTTCGTACTTGGCGATGTTGTGAGCCACATCGTACACGAGCTCAAGGCCGAGGTCTTTCCATGTGCGTCCGAAAACGGACTCGAACACCTCCCGGGCTTGCCACATCAACAATTGTCGATTGCACCAGGCGAAATTCGCGGCGGCCCTCATCGCGCCGAGGTACTTTTCGCCGGGTGGACTGTTGGCCGGCGCGCAGACGAGCTGCCGGTCGGGCAGCTCGATTCCAAATTGGGCTGGCACATTTCGAAGGACGCGCAGGGCGTCGTCGCAAACCTGGTATCCCAGGCCGCGGGAGCCTGAATGGATCATCACGCATACCAAATTTTTTTGGAGTCCCATCGCACGCGCCGATTCCTCATCGGCAACTTGCTCGACAACTTGCACTTCCATGAAGTGATTGCCGGCGCCGAGGCTGCCGCATTGATCGTATCCGCGATCGAGCGCACGGTCGCTGACCTGGTCCGGCTGGGCGCCTTCGAGCTGGCCGTGTGCCTCGGTGAATTGAATGTCTCGCTCGACTGCCAAGCCACGTTCGATTAAGGCCTTCGGCCCGGATTCCATGAGCGTATGCAAGTCGCTGTGGGAGAAGTGGTACTTGCCGCCGCGGCCGACACCCGTTGGAACTTTGCGAAACAATTCGTGGACCAATGTATCGAGGTAGGGCCGGACTTCGTCGACGAAAAGATTCGACCGTAACAACCGAACGCCACAGTTGATGTCATATCCGACACCGCCTGGCGAGATGACGCCGCCTTCGTTCGGATCCGTGGCGCATACGCCGCCGATCGGAAAGCCATAGCCCCAGTGAATATCGGGCATCGCGAGGCTGGCGCATTGAATGCCAGGCAAGAAAGCGACATTGGCCACTTGCTCGGGCGCCGGATCATTGCGAATCACGGCTATCAGCCTCTCATCCGCGAAGATCAAACCATCCACTCGCATTCCCGCCTTATAACTTTTCGGAATCCGCCAGCAGTTCGGCGTCACTTTCTCGAGCGGTCCGTCATAACGTTCGGCGGCCATGATCGTTACCTGGAAAACTGACTTGACTAAGGAACTCTAACAAAACCGCTTCCAAGGCACCCTCACCCCGGCCCTCTCCCAGAGGGAGAGGGGGGTTTTGTTAGAGTCTCTAAATATCCAATATTGCTTCGGCGATCCAATCGCCGTTCATTCGTTCAACGCGGAGACCGTGATACGTAACAGCCTTGATCTCGTGGTCCAATGCGTGGCGTGATTCATCCACCCTCTCGCCCATCGCCGATGCCTTTAGACGGCAAGCGTTTACTTCTACGTGGAACTTTGAAAGAAGCAGGCACCTCGACTCAAAAGTAAAAAGCAATTCGTTCAACCAATCGGCCAACAAATACGCCAAGTCGCCACTTTCGACATCGAAGTTTACGTCTATTTTTGGCTGCACATCTTCGAGGTTCGTCACGATCAATGAGAAGAATCCCTGCGCTGCCTCGGCAAAAAGTGTGTTCAAATCGGGGGCTCTTACCCGCAAGCCGACGTCGGCAGTGTGTGGGAAAATCTCGTACACGATAATGCGTCCGCGAAAGCAGCTCAACAAATTCCTGTCATTAAATATTCACGAGTCGATCGACGACCGATCTGCCGGTGCGCATGCGCAGGATCACGGTCGCACAGTCGCTGACAATATCTCCACAGCGAAAACACCGCGCTTGAAAGTCCGCTGGTTATGAAAGGAGTCCGGCTTTTTGCTATTGGTCGCAATTACGATTCTAAACATTGCGACAACTGAGCTCGCCGAGTCGTATTTCCATCGAAGATTTGACTAAGTGGACCGGTTACTCGCCCTCGAACCCTTCGCCCTGTCCGGTGTGTGCTTTTTCTTCCGGAATTTCAGTCATGGTTGCTTCCGTTCGTAGCAGCGTTCCCGCCACGGACACCGCATTTTCCAAAGCCAAACGTACGACCTTCGCAGGATCGACGATGCCGGCCTCGACGAGATCCACGTACTTTTCCTGGGCGGCATCAAAACCGAAACTGCCCGTGCCTTCGCGCATTTTCTCTACGACGCTGCCGCCGTCCGCTCCAGAGTTTTCGGCAATTTGCCGGGTGGGAGCTTCAAGTGCTTTTCGAAGTATGCGCAGGCCCGTGCGCTCGTCTCCGTCGCATTTAGATTCCTCGCGCGTAAGCGCATCAATGGCGCGCAGCAGGCTTAATCCACCGCCGGGGACGATGCCTTCGGCCACGGCGGCCTTTGTCGCGCTAATTGCATCTTCGAGAGCCTCTTTGCGACTCTTGAGCTCCGCTTCGGATGGCGCGCCTACACGAATTACTGCCACACCGCCAGCGAGCTTCGCGAGACGCTCTTCAAGCTTTTCGCGATCGTAGTCGGAGGTCGTTTCCGCAAGTTGTCGCCGAAGATCCTGGCAGCGAGCTTGAATCGCTTCCTTGCCACCGGCACCGCCGATGATTGTCGTGTTGTCCTTGTCGAGAACAACCCGCCGTGCGCTACCCAAATCCTTAAGCTGGATGGCCTCAAGTTGAACGCCCAGTTCCTCGGCGAGAAACACGCCCTTGGTGAGCACGGCAAGGTCTTCCATGATCGCTTTGCGTCGGTCGCCGTAGCCGGGCGTTTTGGCAGCTGCGCATGCCAGCACGCCGCGCAACTTGTTTACGACGAGTGTCGCGAGGGCCTCGCCTTCCAAATCTTCCGCAATTACCAGTAGTGGCTTGCCTGCTTTAACGACTTGTTCAAGAAGCGGGACTAGGTCTTTCACATTGCTGATCTTCTTCCCATACAGCAAGATTAGAGGTTCTTCGAGAACGGCATGCATCTTCTCGGCATTGGTCACGAAGTATGGCGATAAATAGCCGCGGTCGATTTGCATCCCTTCAACCACTTCGACCGAGATTTCCGTGCCTTTGGCCTCCTCTACAGAAACGACGCCTTCGCAGCCCACCTTTTCCATCGCATCCGCGACAAGCTCCCCCAATTCAGGATCGTTGTGTGCAGCAACGGTCGCGACCTGTGCCCGTTCACGCTTGCTCGATACCGGGCGCGACATGCTTTTAATCGAATCGACGGCGACTCGTAGTCCTCGATCGAGTCCACGCTTGAGATCCACGGCGCTGGCGCCGGCCGCGATATTACGAAGGCCTTCACTGTAGATGGCGTACGCGAGGATCGTGGCGGTGCTGGTGCCGTCTCCGACCGCATCGCCGGTTTTCTCCGCGGCCTCGCGTACAACCTGGGCTCCAAGGTTCTCTTCCGCATCCTTTAGTTCGAATTCCTTGGCGATTGTGACGCCATCATCGCAAACAATGGGTTTTCCCCATTTCTTTTGAATTAACACACACTTGGACTTGGGTCCGATCGTGAGACGAACCGCGTCGGCCAACGCATTTGCACCACGAAGCAGCTTCTCTCGTGCTTCGGCCCGGAAGAGTAAATGTCGGTGTGCCATGACATGCGTCCTATCAAGTTGTTCAGGTGCTTCGATTGGTACACATGGCTGCAAGGACCATGGCTAAGTCATACCACTTATCGAATCCGCCGCCTTGACGGCTTTAGGACCAGAGCCGACATGAGCAAGTTCCACTTTGTCGCAAAGACGTGGTGTTGTTTCTTC